>JALYSC010000516.1 GCA_030855005.1 Bacteroidota bacterium
CAGTAGCGGTGCAACTTTAAAATACAGGGGAACGCATGCAATGCGAGGGGCGGAAATTTGCAGTGCATTGCAGGATTGAGTAGTTGGTACTGCAAATAACCCCGGGGTTTTTAAAGACACTCGCGATAGCGGTGCAACTTTAAAACACAGGGGACCGCATGCAATGCGAGGGGCGGAAATTTGCAGAGAAGTTGCAGGGAACAATACTTATTACCTTTACTTTTTATCTTTTAGTTTTTAGCTTTTATCTTTCAGCTCAACTAAGTTCCATAGTCCTTCTTCAGGAAAAGGTGCCGTTATGGTAAATAGTTTTCCGTTGGAGGGATGGAGAAAAGAAATGGAATAGGCGTGCAGATCAATTGCATTGTATTCATTAGTTCGTTTTGAACCATATTTGATATCGCCTTTTATTGGAATACCGATGGCTGATAATTGTGATCTGATCTGGTGTTTGCGTCCTGTGAGCAGATTAATTTCAAGTACCATAAAATTATCAAGATGCTTGATGACTTTATATTCTAAAATGCTTTCATCTGACTTTTCCAACCTTTCAGCATGAGAGGTAGTGATATTATTATGATGATCGTATGTGAGATAGTGAGTTAGTGTGCCTTCCGATGGAATGTCAGCAATAGGTACAATGCCGTAATATGTTTTTTTCACAAAATTCTCTTTCCACTGTCGGGCTAATTCTGCAGCGGCATTTTTAGATTTTGTAAAAAGAAGAACGCCACTGACGCGCTGATCTAGGCGATGCACTACATAGATATCCCGATGTGCGTAAGCCATAATCAACTGGTGGGCATTTGCTTCTCCTGACTTATCTTTTTGAGTAGGTAATCCGGCTGGTTTGTTGATGGCGATAAGGTGATGATCCTTATACAGGATTAGGTCACTTATTTTTTCCATGTCCGCTTTTTACCTCTTCATGGTCGATATACAGATCAGGCTCCTGAGGCTTGGGAAGTGTCACCGGCCGTTGCAAAAAAAATCTGTAGAACAAATATACACCGATGAGAACGAGGATGAATTTCATTGAAGCAATTGTAAATCGACGGTAAAGATAAAGGTTATGAGTGGTTATAGGGTTATGAGGTTATTGGGTTATACGCATATGGGTCCATAACTTAAAACTTATAAGCGTATATCATTACACGCCCCTAACCATATAACCATATAAGCTTATAACCATATAAGCCTATAACCATAAAAGCGCATAAGATATAAACCTATGAATGCGCAAACATTATAACTTTTCCTATATTTACGGGCACGTACATTTGGTTTACATCTCCATGACATATCACGCCATCATCTCCTCTCCGCTTGGTAAGATTCGTCTCGAAAGCACTGATATCGGTCTTAGCCGCATCAGTTTTTGGGAAAAAGACACCCTGGATCCTATCACTGAAATTCCTGACTGTTTGAAGGAATGTACAAGGCAATTGAATGATTATTTTGATGGCAGCCGAAAGGAATTTGATTTGAAATTTGATTTTGGAGGCGCTCCTTCCTTTCATAAGGAAGTATGGAAAATGGTAAAGCTCATTCCTTATGGACGCACCCGCACCTATGGAGATATCGCCGAGGTGATCGATCATCCTAATGCCTGTAGGGCAGTAGGTCATGCGAATGGGATGAATCCTCTTCCTATCGTCATTCCTTGTCATCGAGTGATCGGAAAGGACGGAAGTCTGACTGGCTATGCATACGGCCTGGATATGAAAAGATGGCTTCTTTCCCATGAATCACCCGGCAAGTTCATGCATCAATCAGAGCTCTTTGGAGTTGCTGCGGTGGTGTAAGAGCGTAAGAAAGTAAGAGCGTAAGAAAGTAAGAGCGTAAGAAAGTAAGAGCGTAAGAAAGTAAGAGTGTAAGAGAAAAGCGAGCACCGAAGGTGCGGCATATTTGTAACAACGCATTGCGCCACGAGTCCTGCATCCGGGATCTCTTAATCCAGCATCAAAAGCCTCTCGTATCTCGTACTTCCAACTTCGTACTTCGTACTTCTAATCACCCTTCGGGAATAATTTCCCCCGTTTCCACCAATTCCTTGATGCGATCAAGTATCGATTGCCATCCTCCGCTCTCAACAGTATCCTCATAGCGCTGCTTGCCATTTCCTACAGTCGCGTAATCACCCTGTGTTACAATTAATTGTGTTTCACCATTTTCTTCCTTCAATTCGTAAGTCACTGTCAGGTAATTTTCAGGAATATCTGCCAACTCCGTATTATTAGGATCAATCACAGTATAGGATAATAATTTATCAGGCTCCAGCGCCACGATATTTCCTTTTACGAATACCATGTCCTGACCTTCATACTCGCCCCTCCACAATAATTCACTCCCAACGTTCCAATCTGAAACAGTCTCGCAACCGAACATATATTTTTTTGTCTCTTCCGGATTGACCAGCGCATTCCAGACTTTTGAAGCAGGAGCATCGATGGTAATCGTATTTACAACAATGAGTTTGTCAGCCATGAGTGAGAGAGTGAGAGCGTGAGAGAGTGAGAGAG
>JALYSC010000517.1:0-664 GCA_030855005.1 Bacteroidota bacterium
CTCATCAGGCGAGGTTCGCCATTTGTGGTTTTCAGAATCAGTTCGGTTGGAAGGATGGGGACTGAAGAGCCTCCGGCAACTACAGCTTTTAGCTTACGATCATGGAGAATGCCACCACAGAATGCATCGGAGTAGATAAATTCTTCTACTGGAACACCTAATTCGATTTCATAGACGCCTGGCTTTTTGATATGGCCGGAGGCAGAAATTAATTTGGTGCCAGTGGATTTACCGATCCCGATTTTGGCGTATTCATCGCCTCCATCGCGGATGATGGGGACAACGGCAGCGATGGTTTCCACATTATTCACTACAGTCGGGCAGTCGTATAGTCCTTTGACAGCAGGAAATGGTGGTTTTATTCTTGGATTGCCTCGTTTTCCTTCGAGGGATTCGAGGAGGGCGGTTTCTTCTCCACAGATGTAGGCACCGGCGCCAGGATGCACGTACATGTCATGATCGAATCCTGATCCCTGTATGTTTTTACCCAGCCAGCCATTTTTATAGGCATCAGCGATTGCCTGCTCAAGGATGCGGATAATATAGAAAAATTCTCCGCGTACATATATATAGGATGTCTTTGCTCCAAGCGCAAAGCTGGAGATGAGCATTCCTTCGATCAGCAGATGAGGCATATGTTCCATCAGGTAGCGGTCCTTGAAAG
>JALYSC010000517.1:674-1320 GCA_030855005.1 Bacteroidota bacterium
CCGGGCTCTGATTCGTCAGCATTGCAGACCAGGTAGCGGGGTACACCTTCTGGTTTGGCCAGGAAGCTCCACTTCATACCAGTCGGGAAGCCTGCGCCGCCACGACCGCGAAGGCCTGACTTCTTGACTTCCTCCAGGACTGTGTCGGGGGTCATTTCCTTCAGTGCCTTTGTGGCTGAGGTGTATCCGCCTTTGGATTTGTACACATCGTATGTGTTGATCCCGGGGATATCTATATGTTCGAATAAAAGTCTTCTCTCCATCACTTCATTATCAAGGCCGCTAATTACGCAAAAGCGGATTTTATTGATTTATCATTTTGTCAATATGACACGTTTATATTTCAATGAGTCCTCTCCAAAATTCACTAGAAGTCCAAGAGTTTGATGCGAGGCAGCGAGATAATTAATTGTTTGTTTATACAATTCATCTACAACACCTTCCTTTGCTTTTGCTTCTAAAATAATTGCGTCAAAACAAAAGAAATCAGCATAGAACTCTCTTTTCAATATGATGTCTTTGTAAGGAATCACAAAACACTTTTCCCTTTCGTAAGGAATGCCTCTCAATTTAAATTCATACTCGAGCGCATCTTTGTACACGTTTTCAAGAAACCCCCGACCAAGGGTGCGGTGGACTTCCATAC
>JALYSC010000517.1:1330-2522 GCA_030855005.1 Bacteroidota bacterium
TCCATACACGCTCCGATAATTTTATAGATCTCACCAGAGAATGGGTATTTGTCAGGTTGATTCAAATAGTCTCCCGCTTCGTCAAGCAGAATTAAGTTTGTTTCCATCTGTGATTATTTTAAAGCTAATGATTCATTGCCGGACTTTAGAATCGTTAGCGCAATTAGCGTAATTAGCGGCTATCCATTTATTACAAATGTTTTGTTGTCCATGTATCGTGAATGGTCAACTAAATTTCGATTCTCATTCAAGATTTCATCTACTCTTTCAAGCGATAGATTCTCGTAATACTTTTCTCCTATCTGCAACATAGGTGCTGTGCCACAAGATCCAAGACACTCTACTGCTTTCAAAGTGAAATTTCCGTCAGCGGTGGTCTCACCTTCTTTGATGCCGAGACGCTGCTCAATATGTGTGATGACATCATTAGCACCCCGCAGCCAACAAGAGCTGGTGCGACATACTTCGATCACGCATTTGCCGACAGGGTGAGTGTGATACATGCTATAGAAAGATGCTACCTCATATACTTCAATCGGTTGGATATCGAGGATGGCAGCGACCTGGTCCATGACCGGTACGCTCAACCAACCATATTCCGATTGCGCAACATGTAGCATTGGCAGTAGTGCTGACTTATGCTTTCCTTCAGGATACCGTGCCATCATCCCGCGCATCAAACGCTCGGTCTCTGCGCTGAATTTTATGTCTTGTGAAGAATTCAATTTATGATATTCGATTTATTATTAAATTCAAAAAAAATCTCACGCAGCACTTCGACTCCGCTCAGTGACCGTTAATTCACATGTGCTCCTGTGATCCCTTATGCTCCTATAATCCTATAATCCTATAATCCTATGATCCTGTGATCCTGTGATCCCGTGATCCTGTCATCCCTTTACGCATCTAACTCACCCGCAATGACATTCAAACTACTCAAAGTCAGAATCGCGTCACTCAGCATTCCTCCTTTTATCATCTCCGGGTAAGCCTGGTAGAAAATGAAACTTGGTCTTCTAAAATGTAATTTATAAGGTGCTCGTCCGCCGTCACTGACGAGATAAAATCCTAATTCTCCATTGCCACCTTCGACTGCATGGTAGATCTCTCCTTTTGGAACATCTGATTCACCCATGATGATTTTGAAGTGCCAGATGAGTGCTTCCATGTTATTATATACATCCTGTTTAGG
>JALYSC010000518.1 GCA_030855005.1 Bacteroidota bacterium
TAACTCATGCGGCTTGCAGGAATTCCTTTGCCAATGAGATAGTCGTAACAGGATTTTGCTCTTGATTCAGAGAGACGTTTGTTGACATCTGCGTTTCCTGTATTATCCGTGTGACCTTCGATATTGAGTTTGTAGTCAGGATATTTTCGCATGATATCTGCGATCTGCGTCAGGATGGTAAAGCTTTCAGATTTTAAAGTTGCTTTTCCTAATTCAAATTGCACGGCCTTCATAGCAAATGAAAGAGTCTCACGATCTCTCGCTTCGATGACAGGACATCCATTATTAGATGCAGGGCCAAATGTATTAGGGCATTTATCTTTTGAGTCCTCAATGCCATCCTTATCTGTATCAGGACAACCGCCGAAAGCAGGAAGACCTGCTTTATCCGGGCATCGGTCTGATGGATCTGCAATGCCATCTTTATCTGTATCAGGACAACCGTTGTACTTCGCTTCCCCTTTTGCTTCAGGACAAAGGTCAAGGTCATCATTTACGCCATCACCATCTGTGTCTTTTATTTGTCTGATAGGGCATCCTTCATTCGTGGCAGGACCAGATTCATTAGGACATTTATCAACAGAGTCTATCACACCATCACCATCTGAATCAGGACAACCACGATATTCAATCAGACCTGCTACTTGAGGACAATCGTCATTAATATCCTGGACACCATCATTGTCACTATCAGGACATCCTGCAAAAGCAGCAATACCCGGAATTGTTGGACATGCATCAAATTCATTGACGATACCATCCATATCTGTATCCATCCCCGCAGAAAGATCAGGCATGGATTCAGGAATACTTCGCGTCAAAAAATACTTAAATCCGATACCATGATTAAAATTATTGTTGTCTTCAGCACTACTCCATCTGAATTCTGATTGTATAGTAAAATAGGCATTCGGAGCAATCATCACATCCAATCCAAAACCAACAGGGACCTGCAGATTAATGCTGTCTTTGCCCTGCCACACTGCGCCTACGCCGGCCAGGACATAAGGTTTAAATTTCTTCGGTGCGGGAAGAAAATAATAATGCAACTGGGCATCCAATCCTATGATGTGCATGTTGTTGACTTCCGCCGTCTTACTTCCTAATCCAATTTTAACAGGAATATTCAGCATGAGTTTTTCTGTCAGAGGTTTATGAATGCCGAATTCAAATCCGTCCCTGTAATCCTGAAAAGCACCAAAATCGCCTCCCTGAAAGGTTTGATAGTCAAGGAAAAGGCGTTTAAAACTAATTCCTAAGGGGGTTTGAGCAGATATCGCGGTGGATATCATCAATATCAGACAACTCCAGATAATCCTGATGTGTAAGGCAGATTTCATGCGAAATGGATTAATAAATAAGGATAAAGATATAAGGATTATTGCATATATGACAGCCGGCTTCGTAAAAGCAGTTAGCCATTAATAAGGGAAAGGCCATCAAAATTACTCAAATAAGAAGTCAGACAGCTTCGAAAAAACCCGTACTGCGGTTTTTGACCACTTTATCCCAGTCAAAACAACGTCCGTTCATGCATACATAAACCCCGTTAGGAAGGTTTTGAACGAAGGCCAGCGCATTACCGAGATTAAAAAACCCGTCGGATGAGGTGCCGAAAGCATATGGAATCATGGCTCCGGTTAGTACGATCGTTTTCGGGATGGAAGCTTCAGCAAGTGCTTTTGCAGTCTCTACCATTTTATCGGTGCCATGCGTGATAAGGATTTTATCTACTGCACATCGCCCACAGTTGTGGACTATGATACTTCGATCGGCTTCTGTCATGTCCAGACTGTCGAGCATCATCAGTGTCTTAACATCTATATCGAGTGAACAGCGTCCACGTTCGAACATTTCCTTAAGATGGGTATCCTCGAAGTATAACTCCCCTGTGATGTAATTATACTCCTTATCAAATGTGCCGCCTGTAACGAATACCTGGATCATGGGTCAAAAGTAAAAAAGGGACGGTGTGTGGCCGTCCCTTTTTATTAAAATCGAAAATTCTGATTTATATCTTAAACAGAGAAGGATCTACTTCTCCGTTTATTTTTATTGTTGTTGCCTTCATCACCATTGGTGTAGGCATAGGTCCACTTATGGTTAATGTATGTGGAATCATAATGCCATCTACGGACTTATAATCTGTGTATTCATTTGTAGTCGTCATGGTCTGGCCTTCAGATTCTGCTACCTGCACTTCCTTCAATTTGAGAAAAGTCATTTTATCGTAGAATTCAGTGCTTTTTGCACCTGTCGGCTTGGTAACAACCAGTTTATAAGCAGGCGTACCATTTACATCTTCGATGCCTTTGACTTCCATGATATATCCTGGGTTGCTATAATTTCTTTCATTGAAGATTACAGCCTGCTCTTTCATTGATTCTAGGTCGCTTCCTTCTATTGGATTTCGTGATCCCATTTGCTCCATGATACCTTTTTCACCATTGTACACTTGTTTCATCAGTGCCATGCCCGGTGCTGTCATATTCATGTGGAACATACCGTTAGACTGTAC
>JALYSC010000112.1:0-1131 GCA_030855005.1 Bacteroidota bacterium
TCGTAATATTAAGAGCCGCGGATCCGCCGACCATCCAGGCGCCCTGACCAACAGTCTGAGCTGAGGAAGACTGAGAGATAAAAAGCATCCCGAAAGATGCAAGAACAATTGTCAAAAGATTTTTCATGCGTTTTGAGTTAGAAGGTTTGAGAATAAGGCAATTATACGATGAAATAATCATATTGCATTAATATTTCATCTGTTTTTCAGTACAGGAAACGTCTGGAATGATCCAAATGCGGCCTAGTCAGATTAACTCTCAATCTTTATGCCAGATCCTTTGATCCGCTGATTTTTGATTTTTCAAGGACTAGAAATGATTTTTCAAAAAGAAGGTTTACGATCAGGTTATTTTTTAAAGACATAATTTCTAAAAAGCGTATTCTTTTTTTTTGAGAACAGCTTGTATTCACTGCACCCAGTATATATTTATTATCTTTCACAAAAACCAATCTTTATGAAAATCAAAATATTATATTTTGCGCTTTGCCTCCTGCTTCTCGGTAATTCTGTTGAGTCCTTTAGTCAGGCAAGGTTTGGTGTTAAAGCCGGAGTGAATCTGGCCAACCAGAATTACGACAATTTTCTATTTGAAATTGATTCGAAAATGTATCTATCCTTTATGGCAGGTATCGTAGCGGAATTCGATTTTAGTGAAAGTATCGGTTTTGGTACGGGTCTTCAATATCATGGGAAAGGCGTGAAATATGACGTAGGTGTACTTGGTGAGCAGAGTGTATCGCTCAATTATCTCCAGGTCCCGTTTCAATTCCAATTTCGGAAAAACGGTTTCTTTGCCGCAGTAGGGCCTTATGTTGGATTCGCCCTCAATGGACAATTCGATGATGGTGCCACCAAGGAAGACCTTAATTTTGGTAATGGGGCAGACGATGACTTTGCTGCGCTGGATTATGGTGCTATTCTTGATATCGGGTATCAATTTAGTAACAGCCTGCGATTGACGGGTTCTTACAGTCTGGGTCTTGCTAATCTTATTCCTGCCGATGCACTGGATGTACCTGAGGATGCCTCTATTAAAAATAGCGTTATTGGTGTTGCTGTTACATATCTTTTTGGAGCAAATTAATATTTGGTTCTGAACCTATCCACATTAGCCGGATACGGGAGGAC
>JALYSC010000112.1:1141-1513 GCA_030855005.1 Bacteroidota bacterium
GGACTAATATCAAATTTCAATTTCCAGGGAATTAAATAGCTCTTATAACCTTGTCGGTTAGCAAAGGGCAAGATTCTTTTTAGGTGGAACGCAAATGAAACCCAGGGCGCCAGGGTGGTTCAATTAGACCTCATCCACGCCCTGGTTTTGGAATAATATATGAGGCTTCCACGATCATAGTATTATGAATAGTTTTGCAGAAAAAACAGGCAATTCTGTCGTATAGGGACTACTAATTATCAGGTCCAAACGTTTGAATTGATGTTTATTAATTTTACATGACCAACTATTCTTCACCAGTCAGGCCTGGTCTGGCATTTAGCCTCCTGACTATTTTTTATATCAGCTTCATGTTCCTTCCCAGGCTCATGC
>JALYSC010000112.1:1523-8328 GCA_030855005.1 Bacteroidota bacterium
CAGGGTATGTTTGGTGATGGATTGCTATATGCCTCTATAGCACGAAATCTGGCAGAATACAAAGGCCAGGCGTGGAATCCTTTTTTCTCAAGTGGGTATTGGATAGAAGGTGTCAATCCTAGAGCATATTTCGAAAATCCACCCTTGATGTTTTGGATGCAGTCCCTGTTGTTCTCCTTCCTTGGAGATCACTGGTGGGTCGAAAAATTGTATTGTCTGCTTTTACTCCTTCTCAATTGCTTTCTTATCTCCAGACTTTGGGAAAGCCTGTTAGATCACCAATCCGAAAATTTCGGAGGATTCGGCTGGCTTCCGGTTTTATTTTTTTACCTGATCCCTGTAGTGGTCTGGGGGAGTCCTCAAAATCTGATAGACAGCCAACTTTTGACATTTTGCCTGCTAGCTGTCTATAGTATTATCAGAGCAATAAAAAATCAATTAGATAGCTCACTTTGGTTAGCTATTGGAGGAGTGTCCATTTTTGCTGGGTTGCTCGTGAAAGGTCCTGTGGCTTTATATCCTGTCAGCGTCCCAGTACTATACTATCTGGTATTTAATCCTGTCCACTGGAAAAAAGGGATGTTGCTTTCTTCAGGATTACTCGCCGGAGTCATGATATTATTTACCGGCTTGCTGATGCTCAATGAACCCGCCCATATTTTTTTCCGTCAATATTGGGACCAGCGTTTGGAAGTGGCCATCACCGGAGGCAGGGCTGATGGGCTTCGCATGGGGTGGGAGCGACTCTATATATTTTGGTTGTTGCTTCGTGAGAATTCTTTAATACTGTCTGTTTCAGTCATATTGTTTTTTGTGGCTTTGAAAAAAGGGATTGTTCAAAAAGCTGATACTACAGAAGGCAGGGGAGCCATATTCTTTTTCATCCTTGGATCTGCGGCAACACTACCTGTCATGATCAGTACCCGGCAAGCCGGAATGTATCTGATCCCGGGGCTGGCTTTATTCGCTATTGCTGCAGCCTATTTGCATCTTCCCTTATTTCAATACTGGGCATCAGTAATGAAAGTAAAGACACAAAAAATAATTAGTGGTGTTTCGATTCTAGGCATCACACTTGTAATTATTCATTCTATTAAAATTTTTGGTGAACCCGGACGAGAACAATCATTGCTGGAAGATCTGCCTGTCATGGAAACGATTATACCTGCCGGTTCTAAAGTAGCAGTCTGTGAAGATGTCATGCAAAATTTCGTTTACCATGTTTATCTACAACGCTACTTAAAATTAGAATTGACACGGGATGTTTCAGGCGCCCAGCATTTTCTAAGCAGTACCAATTGTATGCACAACCACGAAAACGAAATTCATGCGGCAGGATTTGAAATGCATTATGCAGGACATCAGCTTGGAGTGTATAGTCGTCCTGCGTTGGAATCAGTATTGGAAGTTTCTCAAGAATAATTAGGTTAAGAGGATTCTTACTTGTCGCGATAACGCGTGAGCTCATAATCTTAATGGATAAATCTCTCTAAATTTAGTTATTACGATGGCTGATCATCTTGTGCGATTCGGGCACGTTCTCCTTTTGTTTTCCACGGTAGTATTTAACGGAAATGAACCTCTTTCTGCCCACCAGGAACAAGTCTGATTCCTGCTAGTCGGGGTCACCGCAACAATCCGGAACTTTCATACTACGCTCTGCCAAATACATTTTGTAATGGACGCTTCTCTTGTTGGCAAATGAGGCTCAGAGTGAGAGTTTGAAGTGCTCAACTAAGGACAAATGACTGCATCAAAACTCTCATTCACTTAGTCAATCCTGCAGATTACTGTTCTGTCATCCATAAGCATTGTCACCTATTTAGATTAGTGGCAAAGTAGACTTATGAAAGACCTATGTGCCCTAAGATTTTCACCAGTGCGTTTGTACGGATTGGTTGCTTTTTTAATTCTCTCTCTCCCTCTGCATAGCCAGGTCGGCATCGGTACATTGTTGCCCGACTCGTCTTCCATCCTGGAATTGGAATCTACACACAAAGGATTTCTCATGCCCATGTGTATCATTTGACGACACACTACCGCTACAGTATAGCTATCATTATGCGAATAAAGTAGATACCCTTTGGAGAACGATTGGTAGTGATGGTGTAACGTTTATCGAAAATCTTAGCCCGGGCAAGCATGATATCCAATTTCGACTGGATGGAGCTGGCAATGATATTAACCCTGTCTATAAAACCATCCAGATTCACATAACGCCTGTCTTTTGGGAGACATGGATGTTTAAGGCACTTGCGATTCTGTTTTGCATGTTAGTTATGTGGCGACTGCTTCGATGGCAATTTCAACGAAAGAGAGCGAAGCTGGAAATGGATTCGCAAATGTCCGAACTGGAGTTGAAGGCATTACGTGCGCGGATGGATCCGCATTTTATTTTTAATTGTCTCAATTCGATCAACCGATATATTCTCAAAGAAGATAAAGGAAAAGCCTCTTATTATTTGTCGCAGTTTGCAAAGCTTATTCGTCACATCCTTGATTATTAGACGGAAGCTAGTGTTAGTCTGGCAGACGAACTCAACGTAACTCGCCTGTATATCGAACTTGAGTCTCTTCGCATGACAAATCCGATTGATACAGAGATCAGTGTGGACCCGTCTATTGATGTAGACAACTTACGCGTTCCACCGCTATTTATTCAGCCCTATGTTGAAAACGCGATATGGCATGGATTAGCACCAAAAAAGGAAGACCTCCGGCTAATAATCCGCATCATTAAGCAACCGGATGGGTATTCATTTGAAATTGAAGATAATGGTATAGGACGGCAGCTAAGCGCGTTAAATAGGAGAGCAGATCAACATGTCTCAAAGGGACTTGAACTGGCTCGTGAAACTTTTGAGCGATATGGACATGTCTATCATAAAAGGACAGACGTAGAGATTTTGGAATTGGTTGATGCTGATGGCCATGCCTCGGGTACGCGAGTAATACTAAAACTTGCATCGTTATCCCAGATCTGAATTTTTGAATCATAACTTACCTGAAAAGCGTCAATCTCAATTTGTGATAATGCCTCTTTCATTCCAATTGTCTACATACCGGATTTTTATACGGTAGACAAATACACGGGGATTAAGAATTTCTCCTTTAAAATCTACATTCCATGTAAATGAAATATCAGTTGTAGTGATTACAAGATTTCTCCATCGGTCATAAATACCTGCCTGTACTGAAGCAGGGATTAAAATGTCATTGTACTTAACCGAATGGATAGTGATAGAGATTTGGCTTTCCTTTTTTAAGCCAAGACAATCGTTTTAGCTTAACTCATGCAAGATGCGCTTGGTTGAGGTATCAATGTTCTTAGCGTCGAGTTTATTTTCTCTCATTCAAAATTCATATTTACTGAATTTTTTTCTGGACAGAATACATGTATTGTGTAACGATATGCCTATGGTAAAGCCTCACCTTTGAAGTCTATAACTATATAATATAATATAAATATGAATACTAAAACACTTAGTAAAAAACTCATTTTTTCCTTGCTGATGGCTGGCGTAATGATTGGATTTAATGCCAACGCACAGGTAATGGCTAGTTCTGATCAAACGTTAAGTAAAACAGCAGCAACGACAGAGAATACCGTCGATATTGCGAACTGGCCAAAAGCATCTCAAATGGCCGTTGAAGAAATGACCAATAAATACGGCAAACCTGATATGGTAGGTGAGGAAGTGGTTGCGTGGATGAATAAAGGAAATTGGAAAACAATACATGTAAGCAAAAAAGAATCAAAACATAGTTTTCCAATCGAACATACTGATATGATGGAGCAATGCATCAGCTACAAAGTGCCTGTTGGCAAGATGGATGACCTTGGTAAGTTTGATGGAAGTATAACATTTGACAGAACTCAGGGATTAATGTGCGCTCGTTGTGATATGGAAGCAAATAATCTGTTAGCCTTAAATCTTGCTAATGATATCGTTACCGGAAAAGCATCTGTTAAAACTGCTCGCAGAATGTATGCTGATATCGTAAAGGAAAAAATGAATGGTGGAACCCCGATGTACATGCAAAAACTTACGTTTACAGCACACTCATCTCCTGCAGATCCTGACCTGAATACAACAGGACTTTCAAAGGATGATATGAAGAAGAGCGTTACGAAAAATACTATCCAGAATAGTGAAATGAAGAAAGAGGTAATGAAAAAAAGTAAGTCATAAGTATTTCGGCAAATATCACCTCTTTCTGAAATTATCTATCAATAATTTATTTAACCTAAAAATCAAAGAATGAAAAATCTATTTATGTTACTTGTCGCAATCAGTACTGTATTTCTATACTCCTGTGATGACGATAATACATCCCCTAATGATCAGGAATTTAGCGTGGTCATTGAAAATGTATCACTTAATAACACGCTACCAACTTCCCGAATTGATGGGACTGTTCCACTTTCACATGGTGTATATGCAGTAATGGCTTCAGGTGATTTATTTACCATGGGTCAAACTGCAGATGCCGGAACCTCAAGGATTGCAGAAGATGGGTTCACTACAGAAAAAACAAATTCACTTAACAATCAGGAGGATGTAAGAGATCATGGTGAGTTTGTTGCACCCGGAGGACCAGACAATGGCGCTGCATTATTTGCAGGTGAGACAAGTACCTTCATCATCAGTGCGCGTCCAGGTGATAAACTTCAGATTCAGACCATGTTTGTACAGTCCAATGACTGGTTCTATGCATTCGGAAATGGTGGACTGGATTTATTTAATGGGAATGACCCAATCACCGGTAACGTAACTTCAGATCTTGTTCTATATGATGCAGGAACTGAGGCAGATGAAGTTCCTGGCGTCGGTATTTATCAAAAACCAGCACAGGGTCCATTAGATATGAATTTTGGACCTGCAGATGCAACGACCACAATATCCCAAGCCGTGGTTAGGCATACACAATTTACGATCCCTGCAACAGCCTCTGTGATCAGAATAACGGTTACGCCAAAACAGTAAATCAGACACAACACGTTTATTTGAGTTGGACCTGAACTTATCGGAAACGATAATTTCAGGTTTTTTTTATTTGGAGACTGTAAAGGGGATTTGTCTCGATAATCAACAATAAAGCTTCTTCAAGTGCGGGGAGGGGGCATGTTGAACGCGCCATGCTCTAGCCACCCGATAGCTATCGGCAGAGCTAATTATTAATTTTTTCATCATCAAGAAACCGTTGAATTCCTCTTTTCTTAATTTTAATTTCCAATTGTACAGCAGTAGTGCGTGAATCACATTCGATAGTATGAATCAGATTCCACGGAATGCCTTTTTTTGTAAATGAAGATTGGCCTTTATTATGCTGATCAATTCTGATATCTACATGGACAGTTGAACCCACGTAATATTTTGACAGCGATGGGCTGTACAGGATGCACACATAGAACATGGTGAAGTTTGTTGTGTCATCTAAAAATAAAAAAGCCCGACCGAATGGTCAGGCTTTTTTGTGGAGGATGGCGCTAAAAATGCGCCACAGGTAGCGGATATGAATGGCGCCAGACGCGCCACAAGCTGTTGACCCTGGCGCGCTTCGCGCCATGCTCTAGCCAGCTGAGCTAATGTTGGAAATAAAAAAGGCCATCACTAAGGTGATGACCTTTTTATGTGGAGAATAACGGATTCGAATGGCGCCAAAAAAGCGCCACAAGCCGTTGACCCTGGCGCGCTGCGCGCCACGCTCCCAGCTGAGCTAATGTTGGAAATAAAAAAGGCCATCACTAAGGTGATGACCTTTTTATGTGGAGAATAACGGATTCGAACCGTTGACCCCCTGCGTGCAAGGCAGGTGCTCTAGCCAGCTGAGCTAATCCCCCGTATAAGTTTGTGTTAGAGTGTGAGTGTGAGTGAGAGTGTGATAATTCAGGAATTGCGAATCATGCCGAGTAGCATTTTCGAAACCTCTTCCATTTTACTATACCATTGCTCGTATTGCTGATCTGAAATAATATGTAACGATTTCAGAATTCGCAATTAGGCTACACATTCAAACAATGAACTTCTAGCCATTGCGTAGAAGTGTTTTTTATCTGGTGAGGTCATTCGTCCCGTTCCTTCTGCCAAATTCAGCTGAACACTGACGACAGCTCGCTTGAGCTGATCTTTGAGAAAAATATCTATCTGACGATTCGTAAAAAGAAACCGCAAGATTTCTGCAGATACTCCCTCAATTCGGTTATACACCTCCAATTTTTCAAAATCAAACATGCGACAAGGGTTTCGTTCATTAATTAATGATGAATTGCACCCAATAAAAAATCACACTTTCATTCCACTCACTCACCCACCCACACTCACACTCTAACTCCAACTCTCACTCTAACTCCAACTCTCACTCTTAACCACACTCACACTCTAACTCCAACTCTCACTCTTAAGTAGTCTCAGGCAGATTTGAACTGCCGACCTCTACATTATCAGTGTAGCGCTCTAACCAACTGAGCTACGAGACTATAGTACTGTAACAACAGTTGACTAAGTCCTCAAGCTGTTATTACGAAATCTTATATTAAAGCAGGACATCAGTTAAGTTAAAAGATAAAAACTAAAAGATAAAAGGTAAGAGTAAGATAAAAGCTAACAGTTAAAAGTTAAAAGTTAAAAGGTGAGATGCCTGAAAGGCATCGCTTACTACTTTTTAACTTTTAACTTTTATCTTTTACTTTAAAAAAAGGAGATAGGGAAGAAGGAGCTTAGATATAGTACACTCTTATAATAAAAGGAGGTATTCCAGCCACACCTTCCGGTACGGCTACCTTGTTACGACTTAGCCCCAG
>JALYSC010000113.1 GCA_030855005.1 Bacteroidota bacterium
GTCTTTGGACAGTCCTTGTTTGAATTGGTAGTTTCTGGGCAGCCAGTGCAAGTGCTTCATGAGCTACCTGAGCGGATACTCCATCAAGTTCAAACATGATACGTCCGGGTTGTACTAAAGCAACCCAATGATCATGAGCTCCCTTTCCTTTACCCATACGCACTTCCTGTGGTTTTCTGGTCACTGGTTTGTCCGGAAAAATTCGAATCCAGACGGCTCCTTCCCTTTTCATATGACGTGTCATCGCAATACGCGCAGATTCAATCTGGCGACTCGTAATGCGGCCATTCTCAAGGGCTTTTAGACCGAAGCTTCCAAAAGAAATGTCACTTCCTTTCCAGGCAATGCCACGGTTTCTTCCTTTTTGCTGTTTCCTGTATGTAGTACGTTTTGGTTGTAACATGATCTGTCTTTTACCCTATTTTGCTACTTTTTGAGAAAAGTTGGGCAAAGGTACTCTTTTTACCCACTTTTTTTCTTTGATTTATCTCTATTTTTTCCTTGGGCCACCGGCTCCACCACCTCTATTACCGCCTGGTCCTCCCGGACGACTTCCACCTGGTCCTCCCGGACGATTTCCACCTCGACCGGCACCTGCTCCTGCTCCTCCGCCACCACGATTTCCACCGCGATCACGGCCTCCGCCTGGTCCTTTATTATCACCTCTGTCACCAGCTGGTTTGTCACGGAATTCTCCACCTTCTCTGCCATATCCTGCTCCGCGCTCATTTCCACGAGTACGTGTCCGTGATCCCTGGTCAGCACTTGCATTAAGCGTAAGCTCACGTTTACCGTAAACCTCACCCTTACAGATCCAAGTTTTGATTCCAATCTTCCCGTATACAGTCTGTGCTTCACGAAGTGAATAATCGATATCAGCGCGGAATGTATGCAGTGGAGTTCTTCCATCTTTGTACTCTTCCGAGCGCGCCATTTCAGCACCGTTAAGACGGCCGCTGATACGTACCTTGATACCTTCAGCTCCTGAACGCATAGTAGACTGAATTGCCATCTTGATCGCACGGCGATAGTTAATTCTCGCTTCGATCTGCTTGGCGATGGATTCGGCTACAATATTGGCATCAAGCTCAGGCTTACGGATTTCCATGATGTTGATCTGGACATCCATTTTCGTGAGTTTCTTCAACTCTTCGCGGATGCGATCTACTTCCTGACCACCCTTACCGATGATGATTCCCGGACGTGAAGTCTGAATAGTTACCGTGACCCTCTTGAGCGTGCGTTCGATCACCATATGAGCTACGCCGCCCTTCTCGATCCGTGCATTGAGGTAATTGCGGATTTTTTCATCCTGGATTACTTTCTCTGCATAATCTCGTCCTCCATACCAATTAGACTCCCATCCTCGGATGATACCAAGCCTATTGCCGATTGGATTTGTTTTTTGACCCATTAGATTATTTGATTATGAATCTATTGATTGATACTAGTGATTATTCTTCTTCATCTCCTGCGGTGAGTTCACCGGCGTAGGGTATTTTATTTTCTACAACAACTGTCACGTGATTGCTGTGTTTGCGTATACGGTGTGCACGGCCTTGTGGTGCAGGACGGATCCGTTTAAGGTGACCCGCATCATCCACCATCAGTGTTTTAATACGCAGATCAAGCTCATCCACATTCTGTGCGCCTTCTGTTTTATTTTCCCAGTTATTGACTGCGGACAACACCAGTTTTTCCAGCCATCCGGCTGCTTCTTTATTGGTGTATCGCAGGATATTGACTGCATCCTCTACCTTTTTTCCTCTTACGAGGTCAGCGACAAGTCTCATCTTGCGTGCTGAGAGTGGGCAGTTTCTGAGTTTAGCAACAGCTTCCATTGTGTTTACTTTTTATGGATCTAATGGTTGTTATTATTTCCTATTTCCGGCGTGACCACGGTAGGTTCTAGTTGGAGAAAATTCCCCCAATTTGTGACCGACCATGTTTTCAGTGACGAAAACAGGGATAAATGTTTTTCCGTTGTGCACTGCAATCGTGTGACCGACCATATCAGGTACAATCATTGATGCGCGTGACCAGGTTTTGATCACTGACTTGCGGCTTGCTGAATTGGCTTTTTCGATTTTTGCCATCAGCTTATTGAATACGTACGGACCTTTTTTAACTGATCTTGCCATGATACCTGATTAGTGCTTAGGATTTATTTTTTGATTTACGACGCGAGATGATCAGCTTGCTAGACTTCCGTGGATTACGGGTCTTCTGACCTTTCGCCATGATTCCAGTCCTGGATGTTGGGTGACCTCCTGAAGCCTTACCCTCACCACCACCCATGGGGTGATCGACAGGGTTCATTGCTACTCCTCTCACGCGTGGGCGGCGGCCTGTCCAACGTTTTGCACCTGCTTTTCCAAATACTGTAAGTGCATGATCCGGATTTGAAACAGCTCCGATCGTTGCTTTACAGGTTAGGAGTACTCTTCTTACTTCACCAGAAGGAAGTTTCACAACAGCATGTTTGTCTTCACGACCCATCATGACGGCTGCTGATCCTGCACTTCTGACAATCGACCCACCTTGTCCCGGGTGTAATTCGACATTGTGGATTACTGAACCCAAAGGTATATCCTTGAGGAACATAGTGTGTCCGATGTCCGGGGTAGCCTGGCTTCCAGATAATACAGTACCACCAACTTTCAGTTGTTGTGGAGCTATGATATATCTTTTCTCTCCATCAGAATATTCGATCAGGGCTATGAATGCTGTGCGATTAGGATCGTATTCAATAGATACAACCTTACCCACAACATTTTCTTTATCGCGTTTCCAATCGATCACACGATAGCGTTTTTTATGACCACCACCGCGATGAGGTACTGTTGTCCTACCGCTTGCATTTCGTCCACCACTTTTCTTGATGGGCTCGAGCAAAGATTTTTCCGGCTTGTTGGTTGTCACCTCATTGTAGGTATTCCCTACTCTGAAGCGAGTGCCCGGACTGATGGGTTTAAATTTCCTTACGGCCATGATTTATAATTCTAAATGGTCTTACGAATTCGTTACGTTATATATCTCCGAAGAAATCAATTGTCTCACCTGATGCCAATGTGACAACAGCTTTTTTGTAGGATGGCTTGCGGCCATGCAAAACACCTTTCTTGGTGTTTCTTGATTTCCTTTTTCCCGGAATCAACATTGTATTGACAGCTTCTACATTGACTGTGTACAAAGCCTCGACAGCTTTGCGGATTTCAATTTTATTCGCAGTCTTTTCAACGATGAAACTGTATTGGCTTTTGCTCTCTGATAAGGTATCTGCCTTTTCAGTGATCAGCGGCTTGACGAGGATTGTTTTATTACTCATTTCCTAATGATCTTTATAAATGATCAATTGTTTAATGCTTCAATGATTTTGTAATCAACTCAACAGATTGTTCTGTCAATACAAGTTTTTGAGAGCGAAGGATATCGTATGTATTGAGATCCTGTGCTCTTACGAGACGTGTATTTTGCAGATTGCGTCCTGAGAGATAGAGATTGCTATTTGCTTCAGATGTTACGAAGAGTGATTTATTTGTATCAATCTGCAGGCTTTTCAAAACCGCTACAAAATCCTTTGTGCGGGGTTGTTGCATGCTGATTTCTTCTACGATAATAAGATTACCTGCTGATGCTTTAGCGGACAATGCTGATCGACGCGCAAGTAATTTCACTTTCTTATTCACCTTGAGATCATATTCATGAGGGCGTGGGCCGAATGCACGACCACCACCTTTGAACATTGGATTCTTTAATGAACCTGCCCGGGCTCCACCAGTACCTTTTTGTTTTTTAAACTTCTTGGTAGTGCGGTGTACTTCCCATCTTTCCTTTGTTTTGTGGGTACCCTGGCGCTGATTCGCCAGATAGGCTTTTACTGCCAGGTATACTACGTGTTCATTGGGTTTGATGCCAAACACGTCATCAGCCAGGTCGATACTCCGTCCTGTTTTTTCACCTTTAGAATTTAATACATCTATAGTCATGGCTGATTATTTTTCAATGATGATAAATGAACCGTTGTGCCCAGGGATGGCGCCTTTGATTAGGATCAGGTTTTGATCCGGAATCAGCTTGGCGACTCTCAGGTTACGAATTTTAACTCGCTCAGCACCCATATGTCCTGCCATTCGGAGGCCTTTCACAACCTTGGATGGATATGAAGATGCACCGATAGAACCCGGGGCTCTCAACCTGTTATGCTGACCGTGAGAGGCTTGCATGATACCTGCAAAGTGATGTCTTTTGACAACACCCTGAAAACCTTTTCCTTTGCTGGTGCCAATAGCAGAAACTTTTTCCCCTTCTATAAAAAGCTCTTCAAGAGTGACCAGATCACCCAGATTTTTTGAAATCTCAAAATTTCTGAACTCAGCTATTTTACGTTTAGGAGCAGTCTTTGCTTTTTCAAAATGACCCTGCATGGACTGAGGTGTATTCTTCACTTTAGCTTCACCGTAAGCGAGCTGCAGTGCGTTATAGCCATCTGAATCCTGTGTCTTGACCTGTGTCACCACATTGGGTTGTGCTAGCACAACGGTACATGCGATGGACTTGCCATTCTGGTCAAATATGCTGGTCATGCCGACCTTGGTGCCTATTATTCCTTTCACCGTTAGATGATTTGATTGTAAAAATTTACTTCTAACTATATTATTCCATACCTCACGCCAATGGCATGAAGTATTTTATTCTATTGATGTTTGTTCGGAAGTTTATCACCTCGAACAGTACCCGCCTTAGAGCGTTAGCTGTAAGACTTGTGGCTAATAACCTTTGGGTTATTTCCTTACGTTAGTTTGACCTGAATATCCACACCACTGGGGAGTTCGAGCTTGGAAAGCGCGTCTACCGTCTTAGGGGTAGGTGTGTAGATTTCGATCAAACGTTTGTGTGTACGCAATTGGAACTGCTCTCGAGATTTCTTATTTACGTGCGGTGAACGCAAGACGGTAAATATTTCTTTCTCGGTGGGCAGCGGAATCGGACCGGTAACTACGGCCCCACTATTGCGAACAGTTTTCACGATTTTCTCCGTTGACTTGTCGACCAGGTTGTGGTCATACGAGCGAAGTTTAATCCTAATTTTCTGATTCATTTCCCGACCAAAAAAATTGTGTTATTTATATGAGTACCCACTTTTGGGTTTTACTGTTTATGCTTTAACTGTACCCTTGGCTTTTTCAATCACATCTTCTGCAATGTTTTTAGGCACCGGTGCATAGTGACTGAATTCCATCGTGCTACTCGCGCGACCGGATGTAATGGTACGTAATTGTGTCACATAGCCAAACATTTCTGCCAAAGGCACTTCAGCCTGAACTGCAATGGCACCTGATCGTGCATCCTGACCCTTGGGTAATCCACGGCGACGATTGAGGTCACCAATGACAGGTCCAACGTAATCGTCCGGAGTGACAACTTCAAGCTTCATGATCGGCTCGAGAAGAACAGGTTTTGCTTTTTTTGCTGCTTCCCTAAATCCTTCTTTTGCACAAAGCTCAAATGCGATTGGTTTAGAGTCGACCGCGTGTGTCTGTCCATCGTACACTCTGACCTTCATACTATCAATTGTATATCCTGCTAGAATACCATTGTCCATCATAGCATTGAAACCTTTGACGATGGATGGGAAAAATTCTTTGGGAATAGATCCTCCAAAGATGCCATTGACAAACTGAAGTCTTGTTTTACCGCTTTTAAAGTCATCACTTTCCAGAAACTCCGCATCTGCGGGGCCTAGTTCGAAAGACATTTGAGCAAAGAGACCTGAACCACCTGATTGCTTTTTCAATCTTTCAGTATGATCTACACTTGCGGTTAACGCTTCTTTATAATTTACTTGTGGCTGACCTTCATTGCATTCGACCTTAAACTCCCGGCGTAAGCGATCTACGATGATCTCGAGGTGAAGTTCACCCATACCACTGATGATTGTCTGGTTGGTATCTTCATCATACTTGACGCGGAAGGTTGGATCTTCTTCAGCTAGTTTGGCCAGGGCCATTCCAAGTCTATCCAGATCTTTTTGGGTTTTAGGTTCGACCGCGATACCGATTACGGGATCCGGGAAGACCATACTTTCCAAAATGATTGGTTTATGTTCATCACATAGTGTATCTCCTGTGCGGATATCTTTAAAACCAACACCTGCTGCGATGTCACCAGCTTCAACCCTGTCAATTGGGTTTTGCTTGTTAGCATGCATTTTATAAAGACGTGAGATCCGCTCTTTATTGCCTGATCGGGTGTTCAATACATAAGAACCTGAGTCCAAAGCGCCAGAATATACACGCATAAAAGCAAGGCGACCTACGAAAGGGTCAGTTGCTATTTTGAAAGCAAGTGCAGCGAAAGGTTCTGTTACACTTGGTTTACGTAATTCTTCTTTATCTGTTTTCGGATTGATCCCTTTAATACCTTCGATATCTACCGGACTTGGAAGGAAGGCACATACTGCATCCAATACAGCCTGCACACCTTTATTCTTGAAAGCTGAACCGCACATCATCGGTACGAACTTCATATCACATACTGCCTGGCGGATGGCTACTCTCATTTCGTCAGCAGAAATAGACTCCGGATCTTCGAAGAATTTCTCCATGAGAGTGTCGTCATATTCTGCGACAGCTTCGAGAAGCTTAGCACGCCATTCCTCGACAACAGGTTTAAGGTCATCCGGAACCGGAATTTCAACAAAAGTCATACCCATATCCTCCTCGTTCCAGACCATGGCTTTGCCAGTGATCAGGTCGACGACGCCTTTAAATCTCTCTTCTTCGCCAATAGGCACCTGGAGTGGAATTGCTTTAGAGCCGAGTTTGGTTTCGACATCTTTCACTACTTCAAAAAAATTAGCACCTGAGCGGTCCATTTTGTTGACGAAACCGATACGAGGTACTTTATAATTATCAGCCAGACGCCAGTTGGTCTCAGATTGGGGTTCCACACCTGATACGGCGCAGAATAAAAACACCAAACCATCGAGTACACGAAGAGAACGGTTTACCTCAACGGTAAAGTCCACGTGTCCGGGGGTATCGATGATATTAAGTGCATATTCCTGGTCTTTCCATTCCCATTGGGCGGCGGTAGCGGCGCTGGTGATCGTGATACCACGTTCCTGCTCCTGTTCCATCCAGTCCATCGTGGCAGCGCCATCGTGAACCTCACCGATCTTATGTGAAATACCTGTATAATACAATACACGCTCAGTCGTCGTGGTCTTACCAGCGTCGATGTGGGCAGCGATGCCAATGTTACGCGTATATCTAAGGTCTTTTGCCATTGTGATCCTCTAAAAAATATTGATGTAGTATGATTATTTAAAATGTGCGAAAGCGCGGTTGGCTTCTGCCATTTTATGCGTGTCTTCTTTTCTTTTTACTGCAGAGCCTTCACCTTTGCTTGCTGCTAAAATCTCAGCGGCGAGTTTTTCTGCCATTCCTTTACCATTACGTTCACGTGCAAAACGGATAAGCCATTTCATACCGATAGCGACTTTGCGCTTTGGATTTATTTCGGTAGGTATCTGGAAAGTAGCACCACCGATACGACGGCTGCGTACTTCAACAGATGGTGTGGCATTTTCCAGGGCTTTGCCAAAAAGTTCGTGTGGATTCTGACCAGTTGCTTTTTCGCTGATCAGGTCCATTGCATTGTAGAAGATCTCATATGCGATACTCTTCTTACCCTGCCACATCATATTATTGATAAAGCGTGATACGACCGGATCCCCATATCTAGGATCTGGGTGGAGAATTCTCAGTTTTGGTTTTCTTTTCCTCATCGCTGAATACTGCTATTATTTCTTCGGTCTTTTAGTCCCGTATTTTGATCTTGATTTAAGCCTGTTGTTAACCCCTGCTGTGTCGAGAGCACCCCGAACGATTGTATAACGTACTCCCGGAAGGTCTTTTACCCTTCCTCCTCGAAGGAGGACGATGGAGTGTTCCTGGAGATTGTGACCCTCTCCCGGAATGTAGGCAATCACTTCAAGGCTATTGGTCAACCTTACTTTGGCCACCTTGCGGAGGGCAGAGTTTGGTTTTTTTGGCGTGGTGGTATACACACGCGTACACACTCCCCTTTTCTGGGGACATGAATCCAAAGCACGAGCTTTGCTCTTATAAACAACCTGCTCGCGACCTTTCCTAACTAATTGATTTATAGTAGGCATACGTAAATTTTACACTTATTTTTAGGTGCCTTTTTCAAAAGCGAATGCAAAGATATGATTAAATAATCGGATGGAAGGTATACCCCTGAGTAATTTATTGAGGCCTAATGTATTGC
>JALYSC010000519.1 GCA_030855005.1 Bacteroidota bacterium
ATGCAACCGGTTTCGTTGGAGGTGTTCCATTTTTATAGATAGTAATTAAATCTGTTTGAGTACTTCCACCCGGATTAAACTGATCACCAAAACTTAAGCGGCGCAGTGTAAATTTTGGATTTGTACCAGCGGTCACTTCGACCATTACAAAACCATACTCATCCTGGCTGATGACAAATTCATCATAGTCTTCATTTGCGAATTCACCCCAGTAATCAATATTTCCTCCGGAAGTAGCTACGTTGACCCAGAGGTGCTGATGGTCGCGCGATTGTCCCCGGCTATATGCATGGGTATGCCCAAAAAAATGTATTGACGGTTTACCGCACGCATCAGAGAAAGCTTCAAGTCGTGCTACAATTTCTCCGGTAAAATCAGCTTCACCAGGAGTCCATAATTCCGACTTAAAGGGATGATGCATCTGAGCAAAGACAAAATCAATCAGTGTGTCTGAACAACTTGCAGTCAATACACTGTCAAGCCACGTCAATTGCGTCTGGATCCGGTATGGGTTATTGGTATCGAAAGACAATACCCTCACGTTGGAATAATCATGTCGGTACCAATGTTCCTTATAACCTGATGAACCATTCATTGGCAGATTAAAATAGTTGAAGTAATTGGCAGAATTCACTTCGTGATTACCAATAGCAGGATAAGAAGGAACATGTCTCCACAAAGCTTCTCCGGGATTGAAAAAATCGTTTTTGTACTGCAGGTAATTATTGCCTGCATCAACCACATCTCCCGGAAGGACTGCCATCTGAAGGTGATCGCTCAATGGCGTGCCATAGTTAGCTGCGATATAAGGAAGCAGGCTATTGTTGATCAGGTTAACGAAGATGTTCGGGTTACTTCCGTCCTTCTGCATATCACTCATCAATACAATGTTGAAGCCTTGTTCGCTGGATCTGAGAGGAGGTGTCACAAAATCATATATCGCAGATGCCCAGGAGCCTGTGGTGGCGCGGTAGTAATATTTATTACCGGGGCTTAGATTCGTAAGCACTACTGTATGCAGGATAGTAGATCCGAGAGTTGTTATCGTCGTCCCGGCAGCGGTTATGCCAAGGGCTGATGTGGTTCCATAGTTTAATCGGGTTTCTGTATTATTATTGGTCTCCCACATAATTACCATTGAGGTCTCAGTGGCATTTTGGAGATAGGGTTCTACCAGGATTGACTGGCCAATCGCAGTGATAGGAAATAGGAGCATCCAAACCCGTAGCCATACGAAAGTCTTACATGGATTCATCAAGGTCATCAATAGCTTTATGTAAATGTAGAGAAGTTGAAGGACTCTACTCATAAGCGTGACATTTCTCAATCAGCTTGGACCTCCAATTCTTGAAACCTGCTTGCTAATAGTGCTTTGCAACAGACCTCGCAGAAAATAGCATTTTAGCAATCGTTTGTATATTGTTGTTATGAACAAAAGGCGACAGATTATTCTTGTATTTCTCACAAGTACCATATTATCCGTTTCATTAGCATTATACAATAATTTTCCAATCACCTATCCAGATTCAGCTGGTTACCTGGCCTCAGGCATTGATAATAACCTCCCTGCAGATCGCCCAATATTTTATGGTTGGTTTTTAAGATATACGCATTTTAATGATAATCTTTTATTCTCAATTCTGGCTCAAGGTTTGTTGGCAACTTATGTATTATTTCTGTTTTTTCAAATCTTCAGTCGAAGTGCAAATAAACAACTTCATTTTTTACTTTCAATAGGATTCTTGTGTTCTTTCACTGGATATTCCTTTTTTACCAGCTTTTTAATGCCTGATATCTTTACACCATTGCTAGGTGTCGAAGATTAGGAATATTCATCGAGCTGTGTGTATAATATTTCGAGGGAATAGTGTAGCAAAGTTTTAGTACAATAAAATCAGAAATACCTCAGCCACATTCTTGGCCTCAGACTTTTTCTTCAGCCTCAGCTTTCAATTCATCTGATTTACTTCGCTCTTCGTTATTTGTGGTGAGCTTGTCGAACCATTCTGAAATCATTATTCTGCCTTCATCTGTCAATATGGTGATTCAATAAATTTTTACAGATGAATTATTAGTCCAGTAGAATCTAAACTTCCTCATCCTCATCCTCCGCCTTAGCCTCGGCCCCAGCTTTCGCTTTATCTTTGCTCCATGCACACTGACTATGCTCATGTTCTCAGCGATATATACAATGAAGTTCAAGATCTACCGGATGACGGAGAGGTAGCAGCCTACATACCGGAATTGGCAGCAATCGAACCCAATCAATTTGGAGTCCACCTGAGTACCATCGAGGGTCAGAAACATGGTGTAGGAGATTATGAAAAAAAATTCTCCATCCAGAGTATCTCCAAAGTATTGTCATTAACGCTGGCATTTCAGCAGATGGGTGAAGACATCTGGAAGAGAGTAGGGGTTGAGCCCTCAGGTAATCCTTTCAATTCATTGTGGCAACTTGAATATGAACACGGAAAACCGCGAAACCCACTGATCAACAGTGGTGC
>JALYSC010000114.1 GCA_030855005.1 Bacteroidota bacterium
GATAGGCGCCAAGCGAAGTATGAATGTGAAGCTGATCCTTTTTGACCCATAATTCTGTGAAAATCTCCTGGGCGATATCTTCTACTTTTGCCTTGTCGGCGACATATTTATGGATAACCCCACACACGAATGCAAAGTGTTGACGGAAGATTTTTTCAAAAGATTCAACACTTGAAAATTCGATCGTCGGCTTATGGCTGGGGTCCGGAATGGTCATTAATCCTGGTCAGGTACTTATTACTGAAGTAAAGTTGTAGGTATTCGTAATTTTAAGGCCTTATTCAATTCAAATCTTTTGTAAGATGAAAAACATATTGCTCTTTTTAAGCCTTTTCATAGTCCTCGCATCCTGTAAAAATCAGAAACCGGAGGAAACAACGGTAACAATTCAGGATTCTACTGTTGTCGCCGACAAATATACGCTGACACCTGCCGGACTATCTCAGGAATTCCCTGATGCTGCTCTTAAGTCCATTAATTATAAAAATGGAAAATTTATGGCAGAAATTGGCGGGACTTCTTATAAACTTGGCGAGCAAACGCCTGATGCAGCTCAAAAACAATGTGCAAACAGCGCAGAAGGACAACACCTCCATCTGATAGTGGATTCAGAACCGTACATCGCGAAATACACTCCATCCTTTGACCAGGAAATAGCTGACGGGGAGCATTATATTCTTTCCTTTCTGTCGAGATCCTATCATGAAAGCCTGAAGACGCCGACTGCATTTAAAGCTCTAAAGGCTACCGTAAAAAACAAAAGTTTTGAAAAAACGGAAGCTATTGCAGGACCCATGCTGTTTTACAGCCGTCCAAAAGGTTTGTATAGCGGAGATGACATGAATAAAATTTTGCTAGATTTTTATTTAGTCAATACAGATCTCTCCAGATATAAGTTGGAAGCAGATATCAATGGTGAAAAACATATGCTTGATAGCTGGCAGCCTTATTTTATTGAAGGACTTCCTGAGGGAGACAACACCATCAAATTAACATTGATGGATACCAGTGGCATGGCTGTCAACATTCCATTAAACCCGGTGAGCCGCACCTTCAAATTGGAAAAAACGCCTCCGACAAATTAGGAAAGGATTATATTTGCCGTCCGTTTCAGGGAAAATTCTTTGAATTGGTGACATGGTGGTTGTAGCTCAGTTGGTTAGAGCGCTAGATTGTGGTTCTAGAGGTCGTCGGTTCGAGACCGTCCTACCACCCGGATAAAAGCCTGTACTTCTGTGCAGGCTTTTTTATTTGTAGTATTCAAGAAAATTTCCAACTACATAGCTGCTACCTCCTACAAAAATCAAATCATTATCAGATGCTTTTGTAATTGCAGCATTAAAAGCCTCGCCAACATTTTTATAAGCAACACCAATTAAATTGAATGACTCCCCATCCTTCATTGTATCAGATGCAGGCTTTCCACGCGGAATATCAGGACTGCACCAGTAGTAAGATGCATCAGTAGGAAATAATCCCAGGAGCTTTTTAACATCTTTATCGGAGACGAAGCCCAGGACAAAATGTTTTCTCCTTGCTTTATAAGTTTTTAATGCGGGCAAAATTTGTTGCATGCCATCAAGATTATGAGCAGCATCTGTGATGACAACAGGATGAGCCTGCATCTTCATCCATCTGCCGATCATGCGAGTTGATGTTTTCACATTTTTAAGACCTGCTTTTAAAGAAGCATTTGATATGGTTTGATCAGGATAAAACTTATTCCAAACTTTGTAGGCGGCAAGTACAGTAATTATATTTTTTTGTTGATATGGCCCTGTGAGATCCGATTCTATTTTTTTCAATCCTTCATCACCGTAAATATTCACATCATACTTATCAATATCTGCAGTGGTTTTGGTCTTCTTTAAAAAAATTTTCCTGGAAGCAAATGTGATATCCGCCGATTCATTGGCTGCTTTCTTTTTAAAAACTTCAGCAGTCTCCTTTTTCCATTCACCAATGACAATGGGAATATTTTTTTTGATGATGCCTGCTTTCTCAAATGCGATTTCTGGTAAAGTATTCCCTAACATAGCCATATGATCATAGCTAATATTAGTAATTACAGAAAGTCGAGGTGTTATAATATTGGTTGAATCCAATCGTCCCCCGAGACCTGTCTCTATAATAGCAATATCCACATTTTGATTTCTAAAAAAATCAAAAGCCATCGCAACGGTAATTTCGAAAAAAGAAGGTTGAATTTCATGCCATGCATTTTTATGATTTGCTACAAAATTGATGACATCTTTTTCAGAGATCATGTTGCCATCTATTTTGATCCTCTCTCTGAAATCAACATAATGAGGGGAAGTATATAATCCTGTCTTATACCCCGAGGCCTGAAAAATCGAAGCCAGCATATGGGAAGTACTTCCCTTTCCATTGGTACCGGCAATGTGAATTGTCTGAAATCGCTCATGTGGATTATCCAGCATAGAGGTCAATTGGCGGATATTGGTAAGGTCTTTCTTGATTGCCGCATCACCTATCCGTTGAAACATCGGCAACGATGTGAAGAGGTACTCAATGGTCTCCTGATAGTTCATTTGGTGATGTCTATGTGTACTATTTCTAAGTGGGTATTGATTTCTTACCTTTCAGCTTAAATTAATCATTATGAAATCGCTGTGCCTGATAGCCATACTATTTGCTGCATTTTATTCCTGCAAAGAAAACAAAGGAACATCCAATCCTGCCATTTCTGAAGAAACATTACGTACACACATTTCCGTCCTGGCAAGTGATTCCTTCGAAGGCAGAAAACCATTTACGTATGGAGAGCGCAAGACGCTGGAACACCTGGAAAGCGAAGCTAAAAAACTTGGTCTCCAGCCCGGTAATGGATCTTCATTTTTGCAGGATGTTCCGTTGGTTGAGATTCATGGTCATGCTAGTGATACCTTACAGTTGGCAGGGCCTACTTCACTATCACTTACACTTGGGGACCAATTTGTAGCATTTACGCAAAGAGCTGTGGATAGTGTTGTGGTTGAAAATTCAGAGGTGGTTTTTTGCGGGTATGGTGTCATCGCACCTGAATATAATTGGAATGACTATGCAGGGCTTGATGTGAAAGGCAAAACCGTGATAGTGCTGGTCAATGATCCCGGACTTGGAAGCGATGATTCCACTTTTTTCAAGGGAAACACAATGACGTATTATGGAAGATGGACTTACAAATATGAAGAAGCAGCGCGCCAGGGAGCAGCAGCCATATTTATAGTTCATGAGACTTCGATGGCAGGATATCCATATAATGTAGTGCAGGGAGCTGGCAGTGGTGCCAAGCTGAATCTTAGAAATATCGGATATGAACCTTGCAAGGTTCAGGGTTGGCTTTCTCTTAATGCGGCCAAAGAAATATTCAGCACTGCCAATATGGATTTGCAACCTGTAATGCAGGCTGCGAGGAAACCTGGATTTAAACCGATTCCACTACCCTATAAAGCCAATCTCTCAATCAGGAATGATGTCAAAGAAGATGTTTCAAAAAATGTGGTCGCTATCATTCCCGGCACAGAATCTCCTGATGAGTATATCATCTATTCGGCTCATTGGGATCACTTTGGAATCGGAGCAGTAATTAATAATGACTCGATCTATAATGGAGCTGAGGACAATGCTTCCGGAAGTGCCGGTTTACTTGCTATAGCTGAGGCTATGATGAAGAATGGCCCAATGAAAAGAACGATTGTATTTCTATGGGTGACCGCAGAAGAACAAGGTCTGCTTGGCTCGGCTTACTACGCAGCACATCCAATATTTCCACCGGAAAAAACTGTAGCCAATCTCAATCTTGATGCAATGCATACTTTCGGGCTGACGAATGATTTTTCTATTATTGGATTTGGCCAGAGTGAATTAGAAGACATTGCAAAAAAATATATTGAACAGCAAGGCAGATATCTCTTGCCTGATCAGCAACCTGAAAAAGGATCATTCTTCAGGTCTGATCATTTCAATTTTGCCAAAATTGGAATTCCTTCATTCTATGGAAAAGGCAGTGCAGATCATAAGGAGAAAGGAAAAGAATATGCCACCGAACAATTGAAAACCTACAATACCGAACGTTATCATCAGCCCGCCGATGAATACAATGAATCATTTGAAGTGAGTGGAATGCTCCAGGATCTTGAAATCTATCTTCAAATGGGTGAAGAACTCGGCAACGGTACTTTGTGGCCAAAGTGGAAAGTTGGCTCCGAATTTAAATCTATGCGTGAAAAATAATCAGCAACTATACCAGGTGCTCGGTTTGAAAGACCAGTAGTGGAATTGCATTTTGAAATGATAATTCTTTAGCTCTGTTCTTATCGAATATTTCCTCCCACCAGGTTTTCTTGTGTGATAATAATGCGAGAAGGTCGATGCTATTGTCTTTAACAAATATGTCCAGGCCCTGATTGACATCCTTATTCACAACACAATGAAGTGTCATGTTTTTATCATTACTCCATGACTCGCAAAATGTCTTAAGCCTATCTAATGAAGAAGAATTTTCATCCTGATCTACGTGAACCACGTGAAGTTTACACCGCATGATATCCCGGAATTTCCGTAGAGCTTCTATCATTTTTGTATCCTCCGGTGTGAAATTGGTTGCCACGGCGATATGATCAATGACCCCATCAAATTCTGCTGTATCAGGAACGACAACCACAGGGCAATGAGCCTCTTCAAGTACTTTGCCGGAAACGGTACCAAAGAAAAATTTTTCCATTTTACCGGCTCCGGTGGTTCCCATCACAATGAGATCAGCCTTATTTTTATTGGCAGTGCGCAATATGGCAGATACGGGTGCTCCTTCTTCCAGGACATGAACCATCGGTACGTGATAGTACCCATTATCTGAAGCCAACTCACGTAAAATGGGTACTTCATCTTCATAATTTTCAAATGCATCCAGATCGATGGTGTCATACACCTCCTGGAGTGAATCGGGAAGGTTAAAACCACTGACATCCGGCTTGTCAAAAGCGTGGATGGTGATGATAGAGGCTCCAAGGTGGTCAGCAATCTGGAGAGCAAAAATGAAGGCTTTTTCCGCCGTTTGGGAGAAGTCCGTCGGATACAGGATTTTTTTCATTACACGATTTCCATTTTCCTATTGAGGGTATATGTTTCGGAAATTAAGCTTTGCTAAAATATTATAAATACATGAATAACCAAGGCATGGTTGGTGATCTCTATCCAACCCGGTTTCCCAATAAATTCTTGGCATAACGAAATAAAGTATTTTTATCCGGTGATCAAGTATAGTATTCCATTTTTATTCGCCGCCACCGTTGTCATTTTAGGCTTATCCTCGCCCTTTCAGGCTTTCGATGGTCCCCGCCGGGATCCCGTCCCCCCTTCGCAGAAAGTAGCCCACTCTATTCATTGCTCAGGGTGTCATGGGTTTGATGAGACGGGATTATCCCTGGTAGATAAGGCAGGTCATGATGTCAGCATATACGAAGACTGGCATATCAGCATGATGGGGCTATCCTCCCATGATCCTTTCTGGCGCGCTACGCTGGCTCACGAAGTCAATCTATTTCCGTCCAAACAGGATGTAATTGAAACAACCTGTCTAAAATGCCATGCTCCTCTTGGAAGTGCGCAGGCACATTTCTCGGGATTACCTTATTCGTATGAGATTATGTTGGGCGATAGCCTTGGTCTTGATGGTGTTTCTTGTGGAGCCTGCCATCAGCAACCTGCTGAAGGTCTTGGCTCGATGCATTCCGGTAATATCCAACTTGATACAAATCGGGTCATGTTTGGACCTTATCCCAATCCCTTCAGGGGACCTATGCAGATCTACGTAGGTTTTGAACCTGTTTTTTCAGATCATATCTACACCAGCGAACTTTGCGCAGGATGCCACACGCTCATTACAGAGACGCTTGCAGAAGACGGAACTCCAACGGGAGAACATTTTATTGAACAGGCAACTTACCATGAATGGCTCAACAGCATTTATGCTTTGCAGGGTAAGGAATGCCAGTCTTGTCACCTTCCATTTATTCAGGATAGTGTAGTGATAGCGACCGATTTCCTTTCGCTTAAGAAAAGATACCCCTATGGTCTCCACCAATTCTTTGGTGCGAATACAGCTATGTTGTCCTTAATGAAAGAACACCGCACAACATTAGGCATCACACCTGAAAGTGCAGACACAGCATGGAATGAATCGATTCAAAATAACAGGCTGAGTCTGAGACGCGCAGGTCATGTGGAAATCACAAGTCTTATGGTAGAGGATGATACCTTAATCCTCGATCTGGCTATTCGAAATAAGACGGGACACAAATTGCCTTCCGGTTATCCCAGTCGTGTTACATGGTTACAGGTTGTACTTACAGACCCTTTCAACACCGATACGATCTATGCCAATGGATTGTTGAATAATGAAGGTCATATCGAAGGACGTGATTTCCCTTACGAACCTCACCATCAAATAAGTCTTAACGAGCAGGATGTCCAAATCTATGAGATGGTCATGGAAGATACAGAAGGAAATCTCACCACACGATTAAATGCTGCAGCGAAACCTATTAAGGATAATCGACTGCTCCCTGTTGGATTTAGAAAAAATCATGTGGTCTATGATACAACTGCTATCTGGGGAGAGGCATTGCTGGATCCACAATATAATGCTGAGAGTCAACAAGGACTTGACAGAATTCAGTACCGGATAGCATTACACGGTCGAAAGGGATTTGGAGACCTGGAAATCGCATTACTCTACCACACTTTCCCTGCCAGGTGGATGGATGATCTTTTTGAGCATGATTCAATCAGCCAGGTTGCCGAGTTTAAATCAATGTATGCAGGCTATGAAATATTTGATGAGGTGATTGATACTGTATCCATCAAGGATATTCTCCTGGCACCGTCGGCTAATAAAGACCTCGTTTTTTCAGATGATATCTATTTATATCCTAACCCGGTGAATGGTTATGAGCTCAACTTAATTTCAACTGGTCTGCAGTTCAGTGAAATAAATTACATCATAACTGATGTCTCCGGAAGAGAGATGCAACGAGGTATTGCTAATGAAAGAATACGATTAGATCAAAAAAATAAACCGGGTCTATATTACATCTCTTTCCGTAACAAGACCCGGTTTATTTCGATTATGCCTTTTACAATACTATAACTTAATAAGTTTTTTCACTGCCATAGCTCCATTCCGAACTGCGCGAACAATGTATGTTCCTGCAGGATATGCAGTAAGGTCGACAGTTTGAGTGAATGTTCCTGCAGACAGTTTCAACTGTTGCAGTGTGATTCCTTCAATAGATGTAATTGTAACATCAACCGGTAGATCAGATTGAATCTTAAAATCTGTCACACCTGTAGTTGGATTAGGTGAAAGTCTAATTGATTTATCTAATTCAGGATCTGTTGTAGCTACTTCCAGATCAAAGAAAGCCGTTACCGGAACAAGATCAGAACCGCAATATTGATCTGCAGTAATTACTACCCAATCATAGAAATAATAATAGAAATCTTCTCCGAAAGTAGAATTAGTAATTGACACTACGTTATTGATGTCGTAAGGATAATTGACACCATCAGAAGATCTCCAGAGGATTGGACTCACGTCTCCAAATTCAGAAGCATTTTGATCGCTATTAGTAGAAATCGTATACGATCCAATTGGAATTTCAGCATTGAGCGTCACATTTGTTTCGCCGGGCAGAAGATCAACCTCCTGATCGAAGAAAAATCCATTGCTGCCGTAGATTTCAATAATTCTTGTTCCTGCAGAATCTGTAAAGAGTGTCACTTCCTCGAGAATGATTGGTTCTAACACATCGAAAAGTAATCCACCATTGACGAATGCGGCGTTGTACCTGGTATTACCCTGTTGCTGAGCAGGTCCAACATGATATGTCAAACCATCAATAGCCCCTAAATTTTGAGCAAAGACAGTTGTGCTCGTTGTCAGCCCATCCAACACGAGTGGAGAACCGGTTCCAATTGGGTTGCCATCTCCATCAAACCATACAATACTATCTCCTACTGCAATCAAAATAGCTGACTCCCCTTCTGAAAATGTATCCTGTTGTGTTTGCGGTACATCAGGAATCAAATACTCCAACACAATTGTATCAGAACTCTGAGTCTTGCAATATCCTGCTACATGAACATAATAACTTCCTGGTTCGGTTACTTCGATTGTTTGATCAGTAGAACCATTAGACCACTCATATCCATTAGCAGTTCCCGTTG
>JALYSC010000115.1 GCA_030855005.1 Bacteroidota bacterium
GCATTGAGCAAAGTGAAAAAGCCATAACGATGGCCGAAAAAGTGCTAGCCGAAGGCAAACATTCAGCAATGGTGCATCAATTGATTGCGGAGGTGTTCTACAATCAAAAGAAATATACCAAAGCCAATCAATCCATTCTGATCGCGATTGAGAAAGGAACAGATGCATATGGTTATAATTTGGCAGGAGATATTCTTATTGCGACAGGAGAAACAGATAAGGCACTGGATATGTGGCAAAAGGCATTGGATAAAGGATTTCCTGCAACTGACATAAAGAAAAAGCTGTCAGATCACAAGACGCAGTAACTCATTTGCCCGGACTATCGTCTTCTGCTTACGTCTCCGACCTTTTTTATTAAAATATTATAGCCCATGAAACGAATTTACCTCTCCTTAGCCATTGCAGGTTATGTGCTAGTGTCTAGTTGCACTGCCTCAAAATCAGCACTAGGTAATTCACCAAAAGTTTTGAATAATGTTACAGAGGCTTCTGCATTATTGGATATTGTGCGAGCAACTGATCTGCCTTATGATTGGTACTCTGCTACAGGTACAGGGACTATAGATTGGGATGGCCAACGTTTGTCTGCGAAAGTTATCGTGAGGATACAAAATGATAAAGCAATCTGGGTTCAGATTTCAAAATTGGGTTTCGAAGTTGGAAGGATGTTTGTGACACCGGATTCTTCTTTTTTCATCAATCGGCTGGAGCAGTCTTATGCTGCATATCGCACCAATGATTTTTTTAAAAAATATAACCTTCCAGCTGACTTCGATATGTTTAGTAAAGTCTTTACCGGGGGAGCGTATGTACCGCCTGTATTGACTAGGACCATCATTGAAAATGATGGTGCATTATTTCTGGAATCCGGCAATCAGGTTTCTGCCAGACATTGGGTCGATACTGAGATGAGGCTGATTCGTTCCCAGGTAATGGACCCGAATAAACACGAATGGAATGCTGATTACAGCAGTTATCAGGAAGTCAATTCTGGGCAGAAATTCCCATTTCACCGCGGCAATTCACTGACGATTGATGGAACTACCAATCTTTTTACACTCGATTACTCAACAATTGAGGTAGATGTACCCCAGGAATTGCCTTTTTCCATACCTTCACATTATGAAAAAATGTAATGTGACAGTCAGGCAACTTTTAGTCCTGTGCTTCTTTTTTTCAATTGGGATTATGATCGGTCAGACGAGCAAGAGTGATCTTGAATCTCAACGTAAGGCACTGGAAAAGCAAATCAAATCCACTACCGAGACACTTCAGAAGACTGAAAAGAGTAAATCCAAATCAGTCACTCAGTTAAATGCATTGAATACCCAAATTAAGCAGCGGCAGGATTTACTGGCTACGATCAATAAAGAACTTCAGCATGTCAGTCAGGAAGCTGCCGAGCAGGAGAAAAGTAAAAAGGAAGCCGATACTGCTATCGGTGATCTCGAATCAAGACTGCAACATGCATTACGAACAGCCTATGTACGAAGTCAGCTACAGCCAGAGTGGATCTATTTGTTGAGTGCAAATAGTTTTAGCCAGGCATTAATACGATGGATGTACCTGCGTCAATACAAAAGATATGTTTCGCTGCAATTGAATGCCCTTTCAGAAAAGAAGGAAGCTCACCAACAATTATTCCAGCAATTAGAAGAGAATAAGAAAGAGAAATTATTGCTCTACAATAAGGAGGAACAAAACAAAAAAGAAATTCTTGTTGCAAAGCAAAAACAGGAAACACTCGTCAAGGATTTAGGGAAAGAAGAAAAGAAATTACGTAGCCAGCTTACCACAACACAAGCGAAAAAGAAAAAACTGGATGATGAGATTGCACGCCTTATCAAAGTAGAAACTAAAAAGGTTTCTACTGCGGGACTCACATCTGCACCGGAGACTAAAGCTCTCAATGATCAGTTTTCTTCGAATAAAGGTAAGCTGCCGTGGCCTGTCAGCAAGGGCAGCATCAGTGGCAGGTTCGGTGAACATCCACATCCCATCCTCAAAGGTATTGTCGTTCAAAATAATGGCATCGATATCGAGGCAGAAGCAGGAGCCAATGTGAAGAGCTTATTTAACGGAACTGTTGCATCTGTTACCCGCATCCCGGGATATGATTATATGATCATGGTCCGCCATGGCCTTTATTTCACTGTCTACAGTAAATTGGTTTCAGTCTCTGTCAAGAAGGGCGACAACATTACTACCGGACAACTTATCGGTAAGCTTGGAAGCGAAGAGCCTGAATTGCATCTCGAGATCTGGAAGGATAAGACGAAGATGAATCCCGAGAGCTGGATCGCGAAGAGGTAATTTGTGAGTTGCTTGCACTGAGCGGAGTCGAAGTATGAGTTGTGAGTAGTCAGTGGTGAGTGGTCAGTCACGATGACAGTGGACATGTTCAACCCTCAGTATGGTTTGCCAAGGAGATTAATGAAACCTAAAAAGCAATTACCGACCACCGTTCGCCGTGAGCCTGCACAAGGATGAGTGCGAGAAGTCGAAGAGTTCACCGCCTCTAACTCTTTTTCTCTGTTAACTTTGGCAGCTTAATACTGTTATTAAAAAATGTCCCAACCCAAAAACGACTGGAACCTCGGTGAAAAGCAAAAAAACATCGGTGGTCCGCTACTTGAGAAAGCTGTATTGATAGGTGCTATCGTGCCACCCAATACTGAAGAAAAGATCATCGAATACCTTGACGAACTTGAATTCCTGGCACAGACTGCCGGAGCTGAGACATTGAAACGGTATACCCAAAAGATGGCTCATCCCGATTCGAGGACCTATATCGGAAAAGGAAAAGTTGAAGAAATCGGAAAGTATATTGAAGATCACGAAATAGATCTGGCAATCTTTGATGATGATCTCACAGGCAAGCAGACCAACATTCTCGAAGAAGAATGGAAAATCAAGATTGTAGACCGCACAAGCCTGATCCTCGATATTTTCGCAGCAAGAGCGCAGACATCACAGGCACGTACGCAGGTAGAACTTGCCCAAATGCAGTATCTCCTTCCGAGATTGAGAGGTCTCTGGTCTCACCTAGAACGTCAGCGAGGGGGTATCGGTATGAGAGGTCCCGGTGAACAGGAAATAGAAACTGACAGACGTATTGTGCGCGATAAAATTGCGTTTCTCAAAAAAAAGCTTGAGAAAATAGACCAGCAAAATGTAACGCAACGTAAAAACAGGGATGAATTAATTCGTGTTTCGCTGATTGGATATACCAATGTAGGTAAATCAACGCTGATGAATTTGCTCAGCAAGAGTGATGTATTTGCAGAGAATAAATTATTCGCTACACTGGATACCACTGTACGAAAAGTTGTGTTCGGTACCATGCCTTTTTTGTTGAGCGATACAGTAGGATTCATTCGCAAACTTCCACATCATCTGGTAGAAAGTTTTAAATCCACGCTTGATGAAGTGAGAGAGGCTGATATCTTACTGCATGTTGTCGAAGTATCGCATCCACAGTATGAGGACCACATTAATGCGGTGCATCAAACTTTGTTGGATATCAAAGTAGAGCAAAAGCCCACGATCATGGTCCTGAATAAGATTGACCTGTATCGGGATAAAAATTATGATGATTTTCTAGGAGATGACATCAAATTACAGATTGAGGAAGAAATCCAGGACAGGCTTCGTAATGAATATAGTGTAGATACAGTTCTGATTTCAGCTGCTACAGGAGAAAATATTCCTTTGCTGCGTGAAAAACTAACTGAGAAAATTATGGATTCCTATGCAATACGCTATCCATTCAGAACAAAAGAGTGGTAATGCAAAAGGAGACTTCTAAGATAGATTCGCAAATCCTGGAGCGATATGCACATCTGCTAATTCACTATTGTTTACAGGCTAAAGAAGGACAACGACTTTTTGTCTCATCTACTTTTTTAGCAGAACCGTTACTGCAGGCTTTGCACGGGGAAGCTGCAAGAAGTAATGTGAGCATCGAGTATGATCTCAGTTTCCAAAATAAATCTTCTATTTATTGGTCTGAAGCAACAGGATCGTTACTGGATATGGAGTCTGCGTTACCGTTGTATGCAATGGAACATTTTGATTCCTATCTCGCTATTCGCGCTCCGTATGATTTATACGAAGACGTAAATGCAACAGCGGATCAGAAAAAACGAAGAGCTGCTGCGGGCAAGAAGGCGAATGATGCTTACTTCAGGCGCACAGGAGATGGATCCATGGTGAGAAGTCTTTGTCAATACCCTACGCAAGCTTCTGCGGAGGCTGCCGGAATGACGCTGGATGAATATGCTTCCTTTGTATTTAATGCCTGCAGATTATTTGAGGATGATCCTGTTCAGGCATGGCTCAATGTAAGAGCTTCGCAACAGGGGATCGTGGACTTATTGAATACCTGTGATGTGATTCAGTATAAAAATGAAAAAACAGATATCCGGTTTTCTGTCAAAGGACGAACCTGGATCAATAGTGATGGCAGGGCGAATATGCCTTCCGGAGAAGTATTTACAGGACCCATTGAAGATAGCGTTGAAGGTGTTGTTCATTTTGATTACCCTTCTGTTTTCTCTGGTCATGATGTAGAAGGTATAACACTGAAAGTTGAGCAGGGACAGATCGTGGAGTGGGATGCTGTAACGGGTAAGAATGTATTAGACCAGGTTTTTGCCATTGATGGTTCGCGTTATTTTGGAGAAGTAGCAATTGGAACAAACTATCATATTCAGCGCCCAACACGCAACATTCTTTTTGATGAGAAAATTGGTGGTAGTATACACATGGCAGTAGGGCAGAGCTACATACAGACTGGGGGTAAAAACCAATCTGCGATTCACTGGGATATGATCAGTGATATGCGGAAAGGGGGTGAGATACTGGCGGACGGAGAGTTAATCTATAAGGATGGATACTTCCTTAATTTTAGATTGTAGTAACGTAGGAGAGTAAGCACGTAAGAGAGTAAGCACGTAAGAGAGTAAGAGAGTAAGAGAGTAAGAGAGTAAGAGAGTAAGAACGTAAGAGAGTAAGGATGTAAGAGAGTAAGCACGTAAGAGAGTAAGAAATATAGAACTGAAAAAATAACAAATACATGAATACAGCTTGCACTATCGGATCCATAATGACTACAGATGTGATCACCGCATTGCCGGATGATACCATGAGTGTGGTAAGGGATAATATGCGTGACAACATAATACATCACACCCCGGTGATCGAAGAGGGAAAGGTAGTGGGGATGATAAGTCAGAATGATATCCACCAACTGGAACATCATTTCACTTTATTTGACAATCCGGACGCGGAGCAAAGTAATGTTCAACTATTCTCTACAATGCTCGCAAAGGAGATAATGACAACACCTGTGATCACTATTCAGGAAGACGATACCGTTCAGGCCGGAGCTGAGCTTTTTATGATGAATATGTTTAACGCTCTTCCGGTGGTGGATCATGAGGGTAATCTGAAGGGGATTGTTACCACTTTTGACCTGATTAAGTTTGCATATAGGTGATTTGGACTGTGTTATAATTAAGCTTCGAAATCTCTTTTTGAGCCCTGCGTCTCTGAGTGAGTTTATCTGCGAGCGCTGGTGCCTCAGTATTCAGTCTTGACAGGCAAGCCATTAAAAAAATCAATGCCTGCCAATAAAAGACAACGATCATGATGAATATCAATAAATCAGGTGAGCAAGGTCATAATTCGGGTCTGGAAATCCATATAATTTTGATGCTGTAATTAATCAACATCACTTAAAAATATCCGTGTCCGTATCCGTGAAATTCTGCAACCTCAATTTCGCAACGCTGGTGCTTAGATTTTACCTCTTGATTGGCATCGTGATAGGAGCTTTTTTCGCGGGGGTTCCCTGGCTGTCGATATTGGCATTACCTGTTTTCTTTGTTTCCATGTTGGTTGTAGAATTTAAGCTAAAAGCTACCCAGCCTGCCGTTTCGAAGCCATCACTTGTTCTCGAGAATGTTGGAATGCACCTGACTGCTCATTAAATAATATAAAAAGCCATCAAATATGAATCTTACCGCACCTGTATCAACCATCATGTCACAAAATCTGATCACCCTGATTCCGGGAGATCCCATGTCGACTGTCGAGGAAATATTTAATCGCGAACGTATTCATCACATCCCTGTGGTGCGCTATACTCAACTTGTAGGCATCATCAGCAAAACTGACTTTCTTCATTTTATGAAGGGTCTGGATCTACGAATGGATAACGATGCCGAAGAAAAGCGATTGAGCCAATATAAAGTGGAAGATATTATGACCACTGGAATTGCTACACTGGAATCTACAGAGCGAATTAATGTTGCCCTGGAGATCTTTGCTGAAAATCTTTTTCATGCGATTCCCATCGTGGATGATGGAAAGCTGGTAGGCATACTCAGTACCTATGACATCATCAAAAAACTCCGTGAAGAAGATCAGGCTAGGATCATGGCGCATTAAGCAAAGTATTGTATCGTAAATGCTTTAATAATCAAAAGGGAAGATGCTCTCGCAAACAGCATCTTCCCTTTTTCGATCGGGACATCCATTGAGTGAAATGCAGATTCATCTTTTATAATAAATGATCTAAAAAACCATACTTATGATTCATTCTCAGACAGATCAACACATTCTGGTCCCGGTAGACTTTACTCCCGAAAGTATCCATGCTCTGCGATATGCCAAGATCCTTGCACAAAGGATGAATATGCAGATCACGGTCATGCATGTGCATCAGACTTTATTTGATGCTGAGACTGGTAGTGCCTTTGATGAGGATATGATGGCCAACAATCGTAAACATCTTGATGAAATATTGGTGGAAGCTGGCTGGGATCAGATCCAGGTCGGAGGTCATGTACCTATTCATACTCACTTTGAATCGGGTGACATTAAAACGCATCTCAAGGTAATCAGTGCAGAAGCGAAATATGATCTGATTGTCATGAGCACCAAAGCGGATGATAATGTATTCAAACGCCTTTTTGGTTCTGTTTCTACACAGGTGAGCCAGACGCTTGCCAAACCTGTATTGATAGTGCCGCCAAATGTGTCTTTAACCTTTCCTACCAAAGTTGTCGTCGGGTTGACGGAAGAGATGATGCATAGTGATGCATTTGAGGAATTACTTGACATGGCGGATATAAATGAATTTTACCTGGAGTTTATTTTTGCAAATAATGATGACTCTGATTTTCAGCGTGTCAAAAACAGCCTGCAGGATATCATAAAATCACATTCCGGAAAAATTGGATATGCAATCAGCCCTATGTCTCTTAATGAAGATACACTTCATGAAGATCTGTTAGATTCCGCAATCCAGCATAAGGCCGATATGCTGGTATTGGTGACCAGGCATCGATCTTTTTTTGAAAACATGGGCCATCGTAGTATTACGAAAAGGGCGCTGCATCATCCCATGCTGCCGGTCATGATTATGCATTTGTGATGACGCTGGTCAATTATTGATTCTGAAGAGATATGCTTTTTTCTTTTCCTAAATTTTTATTCCTTCCAATTTTTAAGTCCGCAGACAATCATTTGTAACGTGTAGGTACTTCATTCCAAATCCGCATCTTTGATCCATTATGGGTCAAATCCTCACTATAACTTTTAGTCCCTGTCTCGATAAGAGTTCTTCAGTGGAAGAGCTCATTCCGGCAAAGAAATTGAAATGTGAATCACCTGTTGTGCGACCGGGAGGTGGAGGTATCAATGTCGCCAGGGCATTGTACCGCCTTGGCAGCGACGTAACTGCACTCTTCCCTGCCGGAGGATATACAGGACAGATGCTGATCGATCTAATGAAGGAAGAAGGAATTCCCGGCATTGTTATTTCAAAGAAAAACGAGACACGCGAAAACGTGATGATATCTGAAACCAAATCAGGTCATCAATATCGCTTCGGGATGCCTGATACTTTGATCTCTGAATCTGAATGGAAAGAATGTCTTTCCGTTATTGAATCCGCGAAGGATATTGATTTTATTATAGCCAGTGGAAGTTTGCCTGCGGGAGTTCCCATTGATATTTATGCGCAGATTTCCCGAATTGCGAAAAGCAAGAATGCAAAGTTTGTACTTGATACTTCTGGTGATGCGTTGAAGGCAGCACTTGCAGAGGGCGTATTTCTCATCAAACCTAATCTCGGTGAATTGGCCGCCATGACAGGCAAGGAAAAATTAAGCACTGAAGATGTGGAGGCAATTGCAAAAAAGATGAT
>JALYSC010000116.1 GCA_030855005.1 Bacteroidota bacterium
GATCGCCACTGCGGTAATTGGATGTACGGTTACGCTATTGCTTGCGTTTTTGCCATTGTTATTTTTACCTGAAGGTTCTGGCGAATTTATCAGGCCATTACCGATGGCGGTGCTGCTTACGATCATTGCTTCTTTGTTTGTCTCGCTGACGATTATTCCATTTCTTGCGAGCCTGATATTGAAAAAACATGAACGTCCTGAAGGAAATGTTTTCATGCGCGGATTTAAAAAATATATCAACGCACCCTATCAGAAAGTCCTGAAGTGGTCATTTGTCCATCCTGTGATGGCGTTGGTGATTACAGGTCTCATCTTTATCGGAAGTCTTGGATTGGTGCCCATGATAGGTTTTAGTTTATTTCCCGTTTCTGAAAAACCCATGTTTAATGTAGACATTAATACACCAGCTGGTACAAGTCTGAAGGAAACAAACCGTATTTCGCGGATCGTAGAACTGGATCTGTTAAAAACAGAAAACATCGTAAGTGTCAGCACAAATGTGGGTAAAGGAAATCCTCGTGTATACTACAATGTATTTCAACAGGATTACACACCAAACTTTGCACAGCTATTTGTCCAGACCAATCCGAAAATGCACGTGCCGGACATTGTGGCCATGACGGATTCATTGCGTATGCGATACAAGAAAATTCCGGGAGCAAATATAGAAGTAAAACAATTCCAACAAGGCCCACCGGTGCCGGCGCCGATTGAATTTAGAATACTTGGGAATAATCTTGACACGCTGACCAAATACAGTTTGTTACTGGAAGATATTGTCGATAAGACTGAAGGCACATTATATGTTGGGAATGATCTTCGGCTGCCCAAAACGAACCTCAATGTGGTGATTGATAAAGAGAAAGCCGGTCTTCTGGGTGTGTTGCCGGCTGAAGTCGCGAAGACTGTACGTCTCAGCATTGCCGGATTGCCAAACCAAAGTATACGCGATGCTGAGGGTGATGAATTCAATATGTTGTTGACGATCCAGGATTTTGATCCCGACCAGGCGTTGGAAGTATTTAAGAAGATTTATGTCACTTCACTCTCGGGTGCGTTGATTCCCTTGACACAGATCGCTTCCATTGAACCTGCTGAATCGCCAAGCGTCATACGGCATTATAATAAAGAGCGATATACAAACGTGACGAGCTTTGTGGCTTCGGGTTATAATACGTTTGAGTTGTTTGATGATATTGAAAAAAAACTCGATACCATTAAGATGCCTGCAGGGTATCGTTTTGTCGCGGCTGGAGAAAAAGAAGCTCGTGAAGAATCATTTGGTGGAATGGGTAGTATCATTCTAATAACAGTCTTTGCGTTGTTTGCCATTCTTGTTCTGGAGTTCCGCACCTTCAAGAGTACGTTGATCGTATTATCTGTTGTTCCGTTAGGAATTGTAGGTGCGTTGATGATTTTATTTCTCGGTGGTGAGACGTTATCATTTGTTGCAACGATCGGTATGGTAGCGTTAATGGGTATTGAGATTAAGAATAGTATTCTGCTCGTGGATTACACCAATCAATTGCGTGAGCAGGGGATGCCATTAAAAGAGGCGGTCCTGAATGGTGCGGAGACACGTTTCCTTCCGATTCTTCTTACCTCGATGACTGCTATTGGCGGGATGATTCCGTTGGTACTGGAAAATTCTCCCTTGATTTCACCGTTGGCGCTCGTGTTGATTGGAGGTTTGATTAGTTCTACATTGTTATCGCGCATCGTGACACCGTTGTTGTATATGTTGATACCACCGGCCGTAGTGGTTAAGTAATAGGGAGGAAGGGGTCACAGGATAACCGGAGCACTGACGCACCGGATCAGCCCAGCACAGGATCACGGGATTCACAAGATTACGGGAGCGCTGGAAGAAGGGAAGAAAGGAAGAGGGAGAAAACATACTTCTACACTTCGACAAGCTCAGTTCACAGCTTGATTGCGCTCAACCTTAGACTGGTTCGACTGTCGTATCCCTTTACTAACCTGGTCAGCATAAACAATTCATCCGGGAGCAAGGGAGGAAGGTGCAACGGCGCAAGAGATCCGAGTTCAATTACCAATAGTGCAAGTTTTTGTCTCGGATATAAGCTATATACGTCCAGGTAATTTTAAGGGGCTGGCTGAAGCATACTCTCTCACCCAGATTTAGAATTCATTTCCATTTTAACCTTTTCATGATTTTGATTTAGTTTATAAGCTATATACGTTCAGTCAATGTTAACAGGCGTTCTGTACGTCCTCTCTCTTAGACTCAGTTCTTTCGCTTTATTTTATATTTCAACATATTATCCCTGGATCCATTAATATCTCAGGCCTTAAACTCAATTCAAATGTATCTTGTCATACAGCATGATTTTACTTTAGGTTATAAGCAATATACTTCCGGTCAATGTTAGCTCTGGTTGTAGTACTTCTCATTGACATGACTGTTCATTCGCCTTAGCTATTATTCAACATATCATCCCGCACACTCTATAACTCAGGCATTGAACTCTTTCAGCTGTACCCCTTTCATTCTGCATGATTTTGTATTAGTTATAAGTTATAAACATTCAATCAATTTTAATGGAGAATGGGGATTCGGATGTTAAAAAGTAAATTTATTAGGTTATATGTTTATAAGCTTAATAAACCAATAAACTAATAAACCTTTTTAGGAGCTGCATTTTTTTCCCTTTCCATCTTAAAACTTTCTCAGGAAAATTATCTTTCCTATACCTATGGCTTCGCACCTGCTCCAGTTTACAGGCAAGAGTATCTTCTGCTCTATCGCCAATGTGCATATTGATCCCTGGATCCCGGTAGAGAGAGCCATCATCACGCACGCACATAGTGACCATGCCAAATGGGGTAGCCAACACTATCTGGCGCATAAGGATAGTGCAGCCATTCTGAAACTTAGATTAGGTCAGGATATCAATTTGCAAACAGTTGAGTACGGTGAGACCTTTACTATCAACGGAGTTAATTTTTCATTACATCCAGCCGGTCACATTATAGGTTCTGCACAAGTGCGGGCAGAATACAAAGGCGAAGTGTGGGTCTTCACTGGTGATTACAAAGTAGAAGATGATAATTTTTCTGCTCCTCTCGAAATAGTGAAATGCCATTCATTCATTACTGAAGCTACATTCGGACTTCCTATCTATAAATGGCAACCCCAAGCTGAAATATTTGAAGACATGTACGACTGGTATTCCAAGAATAAATCAGAAGGAAAGACCAGTTTCCTCATGGGGTATTCGCTTGGAAAAATGCAGCGTATTCTAAAAAACCTACATGTCAATGGCGATCCTTTGTTTGCACATGGCGCCATATATTATGTCAATGAAACACTGCGTCAGGCAGGTTTTGATCTGCCGGAGTTAACACTTGTTACAAGAGAACTTGATAGAAAACAATTCAAAGGATCTCTTGTGCTTGCTCCGCCATCTGCAGATAATTCAATCTGGTCAAAAAAGTTTGCTCCCTTTTCATCGGGTTATTGCTCTGGCTGGATGTTAGTGCGCGGTGCGAAGAATAGGCGGTCAATCGATCAGGGGTTTGCATTAAGTGATCATGCAGATTGGAATCAACTTTTATCTACCATCAAAGAAACAGAAGCTGAAAGAGTATTTGTAACTCATGGATACACAAGCGTACTATCAAGATATTTAAATGAAACCGGCACATGGTCTGCTGAAGTAAAAACCATGTACGGTGATGAGGAAAAAGAAGAAGAGCCTATTGACGAAACACCCGTAATTGAAGACCCGTCATGAAACAATTCGCAGAATTATTCCTTGGACTTGATAGGACAAATAAGACGAATGAAAAAGTCGAGCTATTAAAAAACTATTTTCAAACTGCTTCAGATGCAGATAAAATTTGGGCAATAGCACTTTTCACAGGAAGACGTCCTTCATTTAAAATCAATAGTACGCAAGCATGGCAATGGGCGGCGCAGGAAGCAAATATTCCTGAGTGGTTATTTAGGGAAAGCTACAGCAGTGTGGGTGACTTGGGAGAAACAATTTCTCTTGTTCTTCCTGAAGTTACAGGCGTTCCTGAAGAACATTCGCTAAGCGATTGGTTTAACTATCTCAGAAAGCTTCCTACGATGAATGATGATGAAAAAAGAAATCACATTACCTGTGCCTGGAAACAACTTTCGCGTCATGAAACATTTGTTTTTAATAAACTCATGATGGGAAGTTTTAGGATTGGTGTTTCACAAACATTAGTAGTGCGTGCTTTAGCTGAAGCCACTCATTTGGAGCCAAGTGTAATGGCACATCGTCTTATGGGCAAATGGCTTCCCACTGAAACATCATATGAAGAATTGATTCTTCATGAAAACAAAAATGATGACGCCTCTCAGCCTTACCCGTTTTATCTAGCCTATGCGATAGAAGGTCCTGTTTCAAATCTTGGCGATCCTAATGATTGGTTAGCAGAATGGAAATGGGATGGCATTCGATCACAAGTAATATTTCGAAGTGGGGAATTATTTATCTGGACACGTGGTGAAGATCTTGCTACGGATAAATTTCCTGAATTGAATATTCTTAAAACATGGTTGCCGGAAGGGACTGTGCTGGATGGCGAAATTGTTTGTTATCGGGACAACAAGCCATTACCTTTTAATGTGCTTCAGACGCGCATCGGTCGTAAAAATCTTTCTAAACAAATATTGAAGGATGCGCCAATTGGGTTGTTGGTTTATGATTTATTAGAAATTAATGGTGATGATGTTCGTAGCCTGCCACAATCCGAAAGGCGAAGACTACTTGAAGAGCTCTTTCAAAAAAACCCGGATAAGAATATTGCTGATTTGTCAGCTTTAATCGATTTTCAAAATTGGGACACATTGGTATCGTTACACAAGCAATCGCGCGAGCATGTGGCAGAAGGTTTTATGATAAAGCGAAAGTCCTCCACATACCAGGTAGGGAGGAAAAAAGGAGACTGGTGGAAATGGAAGGTCGATCCATTAAGTGTAGATGCAGTATTGGTGTACGCACAAAAGGGAAGCGGACGCCGCGCAGAATTATTCACTGATTATACTTTCGCAGTTTGGGATGCTGATAAAAAACTAGTTGCGTTTGCCAAAGCATATTCAGGTCTGACAGATGCCGAGATCGGACAGGTGGACCACTTCATTAAGCGCAATACCCTTGAAAAATTTGGCCCTGTGCGTACTGTCACACCTAAACTTGTTTTTGAAATTGGTTTTGAAGGAATCAATGCATCGTCACGTCATAAATCCGGAATTGCAGTTAGATTTCCACGAATACTCAGATGGAGAAAAGATAAGCAGGCAGAGGAAGCTGATACGCTTGAAAATTTAAAAGATATCCTGAAAAGCTTTTCTTAATATGAATTACAATAGATCATATTTGACTGTTTTGTGAAAAACATTCCGCATCCACTACTTCAACAATGGCTCAAATCCAAAAAATGGAAGCTTCAGCCATTTCAGCTGGAAACAATGGAGGCATTTCTTGCTGGAAAAAGTGGGCTCCTCAACGCTCCAACTGGAAGTGGAAAAACATATGCTTTATGGTTTCCCTTGTTGGTACGATATCTGAATGCTACATCGACAGAGAAAGAAAAGGCAAATAAAGGATTACAGGTTATTTGGATTACACCTTTGCGCGCATTAGCAAAAGACCTTCAACGAAATATGCAGGAAGCATGTGAAGCTTTGCAAATACCGTGGCAGGTAGGTATTCGAACAGGAGATATCAGTTCGAAGGAACGAACGAGTCAGAAAAAACAAATGCCTGCAGCACTCATTACCACTCCTGAAAGTCTTCATCTTTTATTTGCGCAAAAAAATACTGCATCAACTTTCCGATACCTCCACACGATCATCATTGATGAATGGCATGAGTTAATTGGGAGCAAACGAGGCGTACAAGTTGAATTAGCGCTAGCCAGGTTGCGGCACTTGCTTCCGCAACTTCAGATATGGGGAATCTCAGCAACAATAGGTAATTTAATACAGGCCGGAGAAGTGTTACTTGGACCAGGCTATCAAAAGGATTTGGCAACGACCATCAGTGCTCTCAATGAAAAAAGAATGATTGTCGAAACCATTCTACCGGATAAAGTAGAAACACTTCCCTGGGCTGGTTACCTTGGAATCCGACTGCTTGATAAAGTGGTTGAGATCATTCGAAAAAGCAAAACAACATTACTGTTTACCAATACCCGCTCACAGACTGAAATCTGGTATCAGGCAATCATTGAAAAATATCCCGAGTTCGCTGGAATTTCTGCTTTACATCATGGATCACTGGATGGTGAGATGCGTGCCTGGGTAGAGCAAGCGTTACATGATGAGAGATTAAAGTTCGTGGTATGTACTTCAAGTCTTGATCTTGGAGTAGATTTTCAACCTGTTGAAACGGTAATTCAGATTGGAAGTCCAAAAAGTATTGCGCGTTTTGTGCAACGAGCCGGCCGTAGTGGACACCGGCCTGGTGCTACGGCTAAAATTTACTTCACCCCAACCAATGCACTTGAATTAATTGAGGCTGTTTCCCTGCGCGAAGGTGTGGAAAAAAACATATTGGAATCCAGACCTCCCTATATTCTTGCATTTGATGTGCTTGCACAATGGATGGTGACGCTTGCGGTAGGTGATGGTTTTACAGAAAAACAATTATTCAAAGAAATCATTGATACAAATTGCTATCAGTATATAAATCGTCAGGAATGGGAATGGTTGCTTGCCTATATCACTACAGGAAGTGCATCACTTGAAGCCTATGATGAGTTTCGAAAAGTAGAAAGGGAAGGCGAATTATTTGCTGTGCGAGACAGAAGAGTTGCTATGCGACACAGGATGAGCATGGGAACAATTGTTTCAGATTCATCATTACGTGTCAAGTTTCAACAGGGGAAATACTTAGGTACTATTGAAGAGGCATTTATATCCAGGCTGAGACCTGGTGATGTTTTTTGGTTTGCCGGCAGGAGTGTAGAATATCTGCGACTTCGCGAAATGACTGTTTATGTACGTAACAATAATTCCAAAAAAGGAAGAGTGCCTCAATGGATGGGTGCGCGGATGTCGCTTTCCTCTAACCTGGCTTCATTCATTCGCGACCGGCTTGCAGATGCTATTGAAAATCCACATAAGGAGATTGAGATCCGGAAGTTGATGCCTTTGCTTGAATTGCAGCGTCAACGTTCGGCGATCCCTGATAAAGATGAATTACTTATTGAGCAACTCGAATCACGTGAAGGTTATCATATTTTTATTTACCCATTTGAAGGAAGGCTCGTCCATGAAGGTGTGGCAGCAATTGTAGCTCACCGGATAAGTGAAATATTTCCAGTCACGTTTTCAATTGCGATGAATGATTATGGATTTGAATTGCTTAGTGATCAACGAGTCAATCTTGATAAAATAATTTTAAACAATAAAATATTCTCCACCGATAATTTATTGGAAGACATACATAAAAGTGTCAACTCAACTGAAATGGCCAAGCGTCGGTTTAGAGAGATTGCATCTATTGCAGGGCTTATTTTCCAGGGATTTCCCGGAAGACAGATGAAGACTAAACAATTACAAGCTTCTTCTTCCTTGATCTTCCAGGTAATGATGGAATATGAAAAGGATAATTTATTGATCCGGCAGGCGTTTCAGGAAGTGCTAGATTATCAACTCGAAGAAATCAGGTTACGTGAAACCCTTGATCGAATGAATCAACAAAGAATAATACTCAGAATATTGGAAAAAGCAAGTCCGCTTTGTTTTCCTTTGTTAGTGGACAGGCTGCGGGAGCAATTGAGTTCTGAAAAACTGGAAGCAAGAGTTGAAAAAATGATAAGAGCGTATAGTGATGGAAATTAATATTCGTGGACATTATTTTCAGCTTTTATCTCACAAGGCAATTTTGTGGAAAGAAACAAAGACGCTATTGATAAGTGATGTGCATCTTGGTAAGATTAGTCATTTCCGGAATGCGGGCATCGCAGTACCTTCAGCAGCTTATGATCAAAACTTCAATCGACTTAGTGACTTACTTCTGACTACGGGTGGTGAAAGAATTATATTTCTGGGTGATTTATTTCACAACCGTCGAAATATTGAATGGGAACACTTTGAACAATGGCGATCAAATTATTCCGAAATTGAGATGATTGTTGTATTGGGCAATCATGACATTTTACCCGGATCATTATTTTCAGAAAACAATGTCAGGCAATATCCGGAAC
>JALYSC010000117.1:0-7383 GCA_030855005.1 Bacteroidota bacterium
AATACACTTCCCAATAACGGAATCAATGTATTGGATTTGGTTCGCATTCAGAAACACCTTCTCGCTCGTGATGAGTTTGATTATCCATGGCAATTTATTGCAGCGGATGCAACCAATAATGGCGATGTATCTGTAGGGGATATCCTTGTGCTTTTGAGATTGGTGTTAGGGAAAATTACTTATCTGCCTTCCTCCCCATCATGGCGTTTTTCACCTGCTGTCATTGATATTGATACGATTCCTGCAGGCGGGCCTTACCAAGTAGAGTTCATGGGTATTAAAATCGGTGACCTCAATGGCACAGCAGACCCATCCAATTAAGGACAAACTAAAATCCTGCCGAAAAGCAATTTCAGTTTATGGAATTCTTTGCTACGCATTGTTCACATGCTCTTCGTGTGCAACCGGCAAGCTTTATCTGAATACACCTGAAGCGCTCGCTGCTGCATCAACTCAGGAAGTTCCGGTATATACATTGTTTGCTCTTGGTGATGCAGGAGAGATGAATGCGCAGTCCAGGGCAGTTAATAAAAATTTAGCAAAGCTGGCGTCCGAAACAACCCATCCCTCATCAATAATTTTTTTAGGCGATAATATTTACCCTGCAGGTATGCCAGCTGAATGGAATAAGGACGCTAACTTTAAATCGCGGGACATCCTTATGTCTCAGTTATTAGGACTGCAAGATTATAAAGGACAAATAATTTTTATTCCAGGAAATCATGACTGGAATGAATTCAAACCAGGTGGACGTGAATCTATACGACGCCAGGGAAATTTCCTTGATTCGCTTGAAATTATGGATGTCAAAATGCTACCGGCTAATGGTTGTGGAGGCCCGGATGTTGTCAACCTAACTACAGATGTTGTTCTTGTCATTATTGATAGTCAATGGTGGATTCAGGATTGGGTAGGTGAGCCAGATATCAATCAGGGATGCGAATCCAGTAGCAGAGAAGAATTCATTTTATCGCTTCATAAGGTGATAGCGGAGCACGCTGATCAGCAAATACTGATTGCACTTCATCATCCGTTGAAATCACAAGGTCCTCACGGAGGGCATTTTACAGCGAGGGATCATTTGTTTCCATTGTCCAAGGTTGTTCCATGGTTGTATGTGCCTTTGCCGGTTATTGGATCGATATACCCATTTTACAGGACCATTTTTGGTCATTCGCAGGATCTCAAAAACCCGCGTTATAAATCTCTCCGGGATGCCATCCTCAAAGATCTTTCCTATCCGGGTGAGCTGGTCTTCCTGGCAGGCCATGACCACAATCTTCAGTACCTGACAGAAGGAAAACTTCATTTTATTACTTCAGGCGCAGGGTCGAAGCAAAATGCGGTTGCTAACAGTATTGACCTCCGGTATGGTCATAAAACCGGTGGCTTCATGCAGATTGATTTTTATCAAAACGGGAAAATCAGGCTTACGGCAGTAGAAGTTAATCCCAATACAAATCTAGTGAACAAGGTTTACAGCCGATTCATCGTTGATCCAACAGCAAATTGACTGATCAGGTGATAAATCGACCATCAGAGGCCCGGTAAGTGAAAAATTAAAAAAACGGTATAATTTTGGAATGATGTCTACAGTGGAGCAGACCGATATCATCACGGCGGCTGAAGATTATGTTCGTCAAATTTTCGAACAAAAAATTCCTTCCGATATCTACACTTATCATAATTGGGTTCACACGACCCAGGTGAGAGATGAGGTGCTATTGCTTGCACGCAGCGCCGGCCTGGTCAATGGAGACCTTGAATTATTGAACCTGGCCGCACTTTTTCATGATGCAGGCTTTTCAGAGGCTTATAGCGGACACGAAGATCAAAGTGTCAGGATTGCCAAAGAGTTTTTAAGCTCAAGAGAATATCCTCAGGACAAAATCGACAGAATTGTCAGATTTATCGAAGTGACAAAAGTTGGCATCAAGCCTGAGGATAACCTGGAGGGACTGATGAAAGATGCGGATACGAGTTCACTTGGCAAATCCCACTTCCAGATATACACCAATAGTTTGCGGAAGGAATTAAATACTATACAAAATGCAGTCCTGTCCAAAAAAGACTGGGCCAAAACAAATCTGCGGTTCCTGGACGAACATGAATATTATTCTACTGCCGGCAAGGAGCGATATAATGAAAAGAAAATCGAAAACCGGAGGCTATTAATTAATGAACTCACACAGATAGAAGCCAAGACAGAAGAGAAAGAAAAACCTGTAAAGGTTGAAAAGCTCAAAACGATTGGAAATAGCAAGTCTGCTCAAACTCAATTTAAAACAGCACTCAGAAATCATATTGATCTGAGTTCGATCGCAGATAACAAAGCCAACATCATGTTATCTGTCAATGCGCTTATCATCACCTTTGCATTGCCCCTGCTCGGAAATGAAATCGCTGAAAATAGATTGCTGCTAGTACCAACCATTATGCTGCTGACAGTGTGTGTTGTGTCTATGGTATTTGCCACTTTGGCTACAAGACCTATTCCTATGAAGGGCTATAGCAGCATGGAAAGCATCCTGGCCAAAAAGTCAAATCTCTTTTTTTTCGGTAATTACTTTAACATGAGTTTTGATGAATATGAGAAGGGAATGAATGCCACGATTGCTGACGATGATATTCTTGACACAACGATCATGCGCGATTTATTTTTTCTCGGAAAAACACTTGGTAATAAATATACCTATTTGCGTAAATGTTACACCATCTTCATGTATGGTATAATCATCACAGTAATTTCGTTCCTTATAGTATTTGCAATCTAATTTCCCTGTTGCCCAATATATTTCAGGGCAAATACTTCTTTTACATTACCCTCAACTTTTGCACGTTCATCCAGTCGATAGCCCATTACCCATATTATGTGGTCTGCATTGCATAGTAGTCGAACTCTTTTTTTCTCATGTGCATCCAGTTTTAGATCGACAAGGAAATCCTGTAACTTTTTAGATTTTCCGCCCATACCGAATGGTTGAAATACATCTCCTTCGCTTATGGCGCGTATGGTAAGTGGCCATTGCACTACTTTCAAATTAGTGCATTCTTCATTGGGATTCGAATTCATTATGGCTTGTTCGGAAGAAATTTTCTCAATTGATAACGAGTCTTCGGTCAAATGATATTCTCCCTCATTAGGTATTTCGATGGGATGAAATGTGGATGTTATTGTCAGGTAAAATCCTTCCTTGGTTCTTGAAAGAACGTTTTCACCATAAAACAACTGGTTTCCTTTCTCCGGATGTACTGATCTGATATAATCGTAACTCAATGACCATGGAATGCCCTGATCCTCAAGCCAACGAAGGAGATAAGGAATGTTTTTCTCCTGAGACAGTATAAATGTGCCTGAAAGATCTCTTCGGAGATGATCTTGTTGCCATGAATTATACCCTATTTCCCATACCTGCCACTCCATCCTTGACCGCAGAAGCATATGTTTCAAAAAAGAATCATCCTGACCGGTCATTTCTTTCAATGCAGGTATGATATGATTTCGTAATTGATTACGTCGGTAATCATCCTTAAAGTTAGATTTATCGTGTCGGAATGGAATTTCATATTCTTTTGCGAAATTTTCTATTTCAGCTCTTGTGATCTCCAGCATGGGACGAATAAACTTTAGTCCGGAATTGAAAATTGTAACAGAAGAAATTCCTTGCTGGCCTTTCAGTCCTGACCCTCGTAAAGCATTGATTAAAAAGGTTTCTATAGCATCATCATGATGGTGTGCTGTGGCGACAAATTTAAAGGAATGTGATTTCGCGAGATCCATCCACCATTCCTGTCGGATCTTTCTTGCTGCTGACTGGATATTGAGCTTATGATCACTTGCAAATTCTTTTGTATCCAACCTTAATTCGAAAAAAGAAATGCTTTGCTGACTGCACCATTCTTTAATAAGCTGATTGTCCAGATTTGAATCATCACCACGAAGTTGAAAATTGACATGTGCTACTGAGATCGAATAGCCCAAATTTTTAAGTACAGACGCCATAACCATGCTATCCATACCTCCACTTACCCCCAACAAAATTCGTTCATTAGGTTGGATACCCAGCGATTGCATGGTTTGTTTCACCAGCCTAAGTAAAGGAGAGGATTGCATATTAGAGCTGGTACGAGTCATACGTTTGTGGTGTAAACATGTTTGAAAATCCAATCATTCATCTACATTTGTGGCTTCAAATTTAAACCTAATGAAATCATTCTGTCTGCTCTCTGCCTTTGTTGCTTTCTTTCTTTTCTCCTGTAAGCCTGCTTCAACGACGGTACAGGAAGAAACATCCTCTCCAGTTGCTGACAGCATGGTGGTCAATCCTAATACTACAAGCAACCGTATATCTGGTGGACATGATTTTACTTTTCTGACCAATAAGCTATATCATTATAAAGCTTCAAGTTCTGTAGGAAAACCTTCCACTGAGCAACCTTATGCCGGTCAATGGATTGATCTGGATCCTGATGGAACTTACAAGGCAGGGACATTACAGCAGCAAACACATACAGGCAAATGGGGCTACAATGACGAAATGAAAGTCCTGCAACTTCAGCCTAATGATTCTAACTACAAGCCAAGCGAATGGAAGGTCATGCACAATGATGACATGATGGTTTGGGTAGGGACTCAGTCGTATAATAACAATGCGACTCAAATACAGCTCGTGCGCAGCGAGACACTCCCTCAATAAGATCAATGGATTCGGTCTCCCCGTAAGGGCAGGCCTGCGATCATTACAGCTTCAAAGGCAAGATATTCCTCCCATCTTGCTTTGACATTATCTTCTCCTCCGTACAGATAGGCTAACTCAATGAATAGCCTGTAATGTCCGGCTTCGGATACCATAAAACCATGGTAGAATTGTTTTAGATTATCATCCTGGATGTGTAAGGATATGAGACGGAAACGTTCGCACGATCGGGCTTCTATCAAAGCGCAGGCAAGCAAGCGTTCGGTCAGTCTTTCTTCACGGGATTTTCCTTTCTTTTCAAATGCAATTAGGGCGTTGACGTAATCATCTCGGCGTTGCCACCCCAATTGAAGATCTCGCTTTTTGAGTTCGGCAAGTACAAGCATGAAGTGGCTCCATTCTTCTGACACTATGGGAGCGAGGGATTCGACCAGTTGGGATTTATCCGGATAGGTTTGGATAAGTGATATACAAGCGGTAGCAGCTTTCTGCTCGCAGTACGCGTGATCTGTCAATATTTCTTCGAGTTTCATTTCTGCCATATTGACCCATCGTGGATCTGTTGGCAGTTTTAATCCAAGCATAGATTGGTGATGATTTTATCCGATTTATTTAAATACTATAGGGCCATAAGGCAGGCAAGCCGGTCAATGAAAAAATCAATTTTATACACATCATAATCTTCGTATCCGGTACTCCAGAGAATTCTTACTTTATCCAATTCTGAAGATTGAAGCATGCGTATTTCATCTTTACCCAATGCATACTGGCCTGTAAAAACAGTATGACCACTATAAGGATCAATGCGGCCGCGGTCTGATTTGATATTGTAAAGAGATACATACTCACCGCTCAATAATTTTAAGCGCAATAAGCTTCCATTTTGCAGCAGGCCAAAATTACTTTGGGAATGAGAGCTTGCTATTTGAAATTCAATAGTTAGATATACATATGCATCAATTTTAGATAATTCACCATAGCATGTGATGAGTTCTTTGTCCTTGAAATAAGGTCTCAGATCCGTTTCAGTATGTGTAAACAAAAGACTTTTTTCGAGATGGATGCGACGTCGGCTTGTTGCTTCATCAACAGTATCAGAGGTGACTTTGCAATTAAAAGGCTCAGAACGATATGTTGCCTTTTCTTCAGAATAGCTTGCTGCAGCAGGTTTCACATTCATTCCATCCTTCGAATTGTCTTTGGGATCCCTCACAGATATTTCACGAGCATCCGGTTTTGGAGTATTGGTTACAATTGGACCGGATGCAGGAAGGGATTTGGAAGGTTCATAATTCGCCAGATAGATATTAAACCTGGAGCGTAGTCCATTTAACTTACTGGCAATGGCATCAGGTTTCATTCCGCCTATTTTTTGAGACATGTCCATCAGCTTTCCGATAGCGGCTTGATTTGATTTTGCTTTTTTTAGATCATCTATTGAATGGTCAAAGGTTTCATGTAATGAGGCGAGAAGGTCTGGTTCCATCATGGCTTTATTTGCCAAGGCATTATTGAGTTGCTCCTCAGCTTTAAATTTGGCATTAGTTGCTGCTCTGAAGTCACCCTGCACCTTTTTCTCCTGCGCCTTGATATGGAAGTGGAGCTCATTCCATTGCTTGAGAATATATTCCTGTATCTCTCCCGGATTGCGCTGGTAAGAAGTTTGTGGTGTTCTGGTGGCTTCGTTTAATGATTCAGACTTTTGAAGGTTTTGTCTCAGGAGGATAGAATCTCCTGCTTCTACTGATCGCCATGAGCCATCCGGGTACATCACTATTTTATCACCGTTGCTATTGATAATGATGCGCTGGGCATGAAGCCACTGGACTGCAAAAACCAACAACAAAGTACCTACCCAAGATTTACCCATTATAATATTTGATCCTGATAAAACATATACCTATCTCAAAAGTAAGGCTTTGAGTCAAAAACATTCAGTTTAACCCAGACAAGTCTTTTTTTTAAAGAATCGTACAGCTTCTATGATCTGAGCTCATCGGCCTATTTGGGGCGAATGATTACCTTGCGAATCCGAATTAAAACAATAAAAGATGGCTGGAAGCCATCAATATAAGCTCAATAGAATAACCTATGGAAGCAGTACAAGGATATATCCAGGCAAACCGTCAGCGTTTTCTTGATGAATTATTGGAATTCTTAAAAATTCCTTCGATCAGTGCAGACACCAAATACAAGGATGATGTGCTCAGGGCCGCTGAATGGTTAAGCGCAGAACTGACCCGTATAGGACTCAACGGTGTTGAAATCGTACCCACCAAAGGTCATCCGGTAGTTTTTGGAGAGAAGATAGTTTCTGAAAATGCGCCGACGATATTGATCTATGGTCACTACGATGTACAGCCGGCCGATCCGCTTAATCTTTGGAATTCACCTCCTTTTGATCCGGTCATTAAGGATGATAAAATTTGGGCACGGGGCTCATGTGACGATAAAGGTCAGTTGTATATGCATGTCAAAGCGATTGAAGCTATGATCGCTTCAGATCAGTTGCCTTGTAATGTCAAGGTAATGTTCGAGGGCGAAGAGGAAGTAGGATCTGTTAACCTTGGGGATTTTTTGCATGCCAATAAATCTAAATTAGGTGCTGATGTTATCCTCGTATCAGATACAAGTATTATCGCCAATGATGTTCCTTCTATCACCACAGGTTTACGTGGCTTGTGTT
>JALYSC010000117.1:7393-8207 GCA_030855005.1 Bacteroidota bacterium
AGTAGTGGGTCCAAATAAAGATTTGCATAGCGGGGTGTACGGTGGAGCTGTAGCCAATCCATGTAACGTACTATGTTCAATGATTGCGTCACTGCATGATGAAAATAGGCATGTCACTATTCCTGGTTTTTATGATGATGTGGATGATGTATCAGCTGAAGAAAGAAATCAAATGAACAAGGCTCCATTCATCGAAGGCGATTATAAAAAGGAATTGCATGTCGATGAATTACTTGGAGAAAAAGGATATACAACATTAGAGCGCACTTCCATTCGTCCTACATTGGATGTGAATGGCATCTGGGGTGGATATATCGGTGAAGGTGCCAAGACTGTGTTGCCCTCAAAAGCCAATGCCAAGATCAGCATGCGTTTGGTGCCTCATCAGGATCCGGACAAAATCACGAAGCTGTTTACAGATCATTTTATGAGCATAGCTCCACCTTCTGTAAAAGTTAAAGTGAGTGCGCACCATGGTGGTCAGCCTGCAGTAACTCCAACAGATACGGTGGAGTATAAAGCAGCCTCGAAAGCCATGGAAAAAAGCTTTGGTAAGGAACCTTTGCCTCAACGTTCAGGTGGAAGTATTCCTATTGTTGCACTCTTCGAATCTGTGTTAGGTGTTAAGACAGTGTTATTAGGATTTGGTTTAGATTCTGATGATATACATTCGCCAAATGAACACTTTGGGTTGTTCAATTTTTATAAGGGGATCGAGACGATACCTTATTATTTTATGTTCTACAGTCAAATGAAAAAATAATGAAATCACTTTTTTGCAGTGCAGTTTTTCTGCTTCTTATCACAGTATGCG
>JALYSC010000118.1 GCA_030855005.1 Bacteroidota bacterium
GTCCTGTAGAGTATTAGAAACATAGGGTTCAATTTTAAAATTGATTTTATCATCATTTGAATATCCTGAGACGTTGAAGTCATAGCCACATAGAGAGGGTAGCGTTGGTATTTTACTTTCTTTTATATATTTTCTAAAGTCTTCAACAGACCTAGCCTGAATCAGTTTGTTAATATGGGTATTAAAATTAATTACTTTGGCAAGCACACTTTCTTGATTCGCATTACCTATAGACTGGAAATCTCCAATTACAAGATTACATGTTGTGTCATTTGCAAAATCTGCAAATTCACATGAATGACCTGCGAATGTTTTTGCTAATGAATTTTTAAATACAAATCCAAGACTAAGTGTTATAAGTAAGATTAACAAGAAAATATATTTTGTCCAGTTTCGTGGAGGTGAGTTGAAAGGGAATTTTTGATCGGCAACTTTCGGATTATTTTTGATGAGGTAATATTGATTCAGCTCTTCTTTTTTATTTGGATCAAGGCTGCTCGATTCTGACCGGGTATTTTTAGATACATCTGAGGATGAAATCTTGGCTCCAACAACTGCGGTATCAAAAGCTTCTTCATATGTTTTTTCTCCTCCAATTAAATTCATAAAAAAATCCTTGGTAAATTTTCCAGCCACCTTATCATCTACTTTCGACCTGGTTCCAATTACCAATGGCACTTTTGTCAATTTTCTAACTATGGATGAGTTGTCGCAGCCATTTAAAAATACGCACTGTAGAGTATCACTTTCTGCAATGGTATTGAAGAATGCAATCACATGATCTGAGGAAAAATCTTCTCCATGAAAATCAAGCCCATTCATTCCGGAGTGACCGCTAAAATGAAAGATTCTGAGATCTTTTTGTTTTCCTAATGCAGAAATGACTTCAGGTAGTGGACAATCCTTTACTGGCTCGAAATCCACTTTTGGGATTATCTCCTTGCTTTTTAGAAAACTGAAGAGTTCAAATAATTCATCAGAAATTTCACCTAGACCGGTGTTTTTTATGGTATAGGAAGAGAATATAGTTGCCATTTTCGATAAATTTTAAGACAAATAAATGAAAGGATGAAAGAGTAGGATTGAAAGTTTAAGGAACTGTATTCCTGTTATCGTCCAGATTGTTGAAATAGTGAATAAGCCGTGCAGAGGTCGTGAAGAAAAACTCTTCGTCCATATTGGAATTGGGTTTGTACTCAGGTTGATCTCTTCTCTACTATTCGTTTACGGGCCATCTTATCACAGTTCGATCAATAGTGGAAACTCTTCATTTTCATCTATCATAAGTTTTTCAAAAGATGATACATCCTCCGGCTTCATACTTTCAAATGTTCTACTCTCACCATTAACAGATCGGATATTTTCGAGCCAGTTTCCTCGGGAGAATTTTCCGGTAACTGCATCTATTTTAATTTCAAGGCAGGAAAAAGCAAACGTCAAATCCTGGTCGCCTTCAAATTTTACTTCGTTTTCTGCTGTCTTTTCTACTTTCAGTGTGGCATTGACATTACCCAGCGCATTGGCAATTGCTGGTACGTCTATGGTGGCGTTCTTTCCTGATTCAGTAAAAGCGGACAGTGAAAAATTATTTGAAACGATAATATCAGTTATCAATCCAAGCCGAACCTGCTTATCAGAGAGGGCTGGGTGGAGGATAAAATTATCTTTATCAGCCAGGATTTCATGTTGTGATAGAATACTGCCCAGCATTAGCGGATCAATGTAGGTCCGCCTCACATTGGTAAATGAGAAGGCCATTTTCTGCGAGCTTCGAATTGCAGCAGTAACAGAAGCCGGATCTGCACCAAGTGCTTTTAGAAAATTCCCCAGGATGCCAAAACCAAAATTGAAGTCTACCACTTTTGTGCGTTGATTAGACACACTGGATACAGTTTCAGTTTTAGCAGGTATGGTATGCTCAAAACCACCTTTTACGAGATATTCAAATTGACCTAGGTATTGCTGACTTCCATTACGGATTTCAAGCATACACATTGGTTGTATTCTAGCCTCAGGCACCTTCAATGTATTGGCACCAAATTGATCGCGAATAATATCGGTCACTTCATTTTTACATATTCTGGCCATAAAGATTGTTTATCACGATTGCATGTGAGCTAAAAAATTATTGGCCACTTTTTGATAGCCAATGTTATTGGGATGTATTTCGTCCATCCATTCATTATCATGAACGGTAGTGCGATTATTGATGTACTGCACATGAGGATATTGGTCGGCAAATTCTTTAAGCAAGTCGTTAAAAGCATCTACGAGGTAATAGATAATCTTCTTGCGTGTTTCATGTTCTTTGATTTCGGCTTCTATCATATAGCGGTTTGCCCATCCTTTCTTGATCGTTTTAGCATCCGGGTTGCTGCGGATATAATCGTAGCCATGTACAAAAATGATTACATCGGGTTGTAGATTTTTTATTTGTTCAAAGAATGTCTTATAACCCTTGGCGAGTTCGTCGAGCTTTACCTGAAACTTTAGTTCATCGATAAAGTCAAGCGCAACCTGACCATTTGCAACATTTTTTTTCAAAATATCCCTTATCTCGGCACCAAGGATGTCATTACCACCTCCACTGATCAGGACGTATTTTGGTTTATATTCTTTGACGGCTTTGATCAGCTCATTATTATTTAGATAATCCGTGATCTCATCACCAGCTTCAGCAAGACTTAAGAGATGAAATTTATCCATGATGTAATCAAGGGTATCACGTACACCAGGCTTTGGATATAGAAACCATGAATCACCTTCGGCTATCACTACAGGGCCGTCTGCATTCTTTTGGTTTAGAAATTTTCGACGCCGGCTTGTCTTATAGACGTAGTTCATAAACTTCACCAGCAGATTATCAGTATCGCGATTAGCGACTTCGGCAGTTTGATTTTTATTTTGCTTAAGCCGAAGAACAATTTTCTGCCCGTCAAAATATTCCTCGAAGTATAATTCTTTGATAAAAGGAGCGAGCTCCGGACTTTGCGCATACGCATCCGAATGTTTAACAAGATCGCCTGAGGGCACATTGTAGGAGCTGTTAGCAAGTTCAATACGGGTACGACAAGTTCCCCATTTTTTCTTAACCTCTTTAAGTTTACTTCCTTCTCCTTTTGCAATGCGGAGATCAACTTCTTCGAATGTCAAGGTTAGTGGTGGGCTTAGAGCAGGTTGCAGAAATTCATTGTTTTGAATGGATGCAGAGAAGTCTTCAAAATTATTATAGATGAATTTGTAATAGAACCACTCCTCTTTCCAGTTGTATATTTCTTTGTATTTGTCAAAATTGACTGTCACTTTTCCTTCATCATGATCGTAGAATTTCTTGCTCTTTCCTGGAGGGAGCTCAATCACAGTTCCGGCAAATGGGTTGGAAGTAATAGCCAGATCGGAGCATAGAGTGAGAACGCCAACATATAAAGTTTCCTTTGACACATTTTTAACAATGACTTCCATCTGATGGTATTGTTCACCATCTTCATTTCGCTCTTCCTGTGGGAGGAGTATTTGCGTTTCGTTGGTCACATCGACTGCAGGTAAGTCATTACTCACAACAGTTATTCGGATAGGACAAGTATCAAAATCTTTGGCCGGATTGTCCAATGAATAAAAATGTTGCCATTTGATAAAGGACAATATCTGATCATTTAACTGACTTGTTAATTCATTTGTGCCGGATATAGAGATCTGTTGAGCCAGAGGCTGAAAGTCATATTGAGGTAACGAGAAGTATACAAGCTTATTAAAAATATTCAAGTAAAAATGTGCTTCATCTGAAGTTACTAATTCCACATTTTTATTAGTACCTAATTTTGTTTTGATGAGGTTTACTACATCAAGGTTAATATCTATTTCGTTGATGTAGAGTTTCAGTGTTTCGTAAGTATTTAATTCTGTAGTGGCTTCAAAAATGGTTTTGGTATCACTGAAAGTATTAATGAGTTGATCCGGGATTTCAAGTTCGGATGTTTCGAGGCCTGCTTTTTTGACTTTAAGGGTTTCCTGGTGTTGATCATCGATTGTGATGATGACGTTCATGCCTTCTTCCACGCCGAGCAGACTTCCTCTTGAATACGTCCATCCGTTTTTCTTATTATTTGCAACTATACCAGGCAGGAATGACACACCTTCAGGATACAGATTTAGCCATGAACTTTGTGCAGAGAGTTTTCCTTTGCCCTGTACCGTGACAATTGGTGTTTGTTTCTTTTGAGTAATATTTTTAAGACTCATTTTTGACCATCTTGCAATGTCCAGGTAAGTAAGGTTACTCTTGGTGGTATCAAGTAGTTGGGTGAGATATCTGGTGAACACACCTCCTTTAGAATCTTCCCAAGACGATTCACTGGAAAGACAGGCAGCCAGATGAATATGATTTTTATAAGGAATCACAACCCGTAATTTTCCTTCTGCCGTTTCCTTTTCAATTGCTTTATCTCCTGCAAAAACAAAATCTTCATATCGACGTGCCGGAAATGCACCTGCAATGCGACGAACCATTCCATTATTTTGATCTTCATCAGAAAAAGCCCGTACGATATCGCCGGAATGACAGGCATCAAAAACAGTCACTAGATGTGGATTTGATGGAAGGGAATAAAGAAGATATCTCAATTCTTTATCTGCCAGTAATTGAGCGGTAGTGATCTCAGCTTCGGAGTAACAAACCATACTCTCCAGCAAACCATCCTGCTCGTCCTCAAAATGCCCGGCACTTTCTTCCTGCGCCCCGTGTCCGCTGTAATAAATTAATGCAACATCATCATCCTTCCCCAGGCTGATAAAGGTTCTGATGTGATCAATTATATTCTCTCGTGACGCATCTTTATCCAGCAGTTTTTTAATAATAACTTTTCTTTCCGGGGAATTTATTTGCTGGAGATAAGCTTCTATTTTTTCGACATCTCCAACGCATTGAGTGAGTGGTTTGCCGGGGTAATCATTAATGCCAATAAGTAGCGCATATGTATTCATAGTGCGGTGTGTTTTAAAATATATACAATAACTATCCAAACATTAGCAAGGAACATTGCGAGGGAATGGGGTGTCGGCACTCCCGGCTCGACTAAGTTAAGAAATCACATCAAGATTTTGCTCCTGAATTTGGCTATTTTATCATCCAAAAGAACTCAGGTCTGATTAATGGTGATCAGCCAGCATTTACAACCTGATAATCTTCATTGCTACGGTCCTGCAATTCGATTCATTGGCTTGCCGGGAAAGTACCTCAGCCTCTAATTTCACCAGATGGTCTGTCAACTCATCAAGCGTAGCATTTTCAATTTTTAGTTTAAAGACAGAAGGCAGGTAGGATTGATATTCATCTGATGGACCAATACCGTTGAGGAGTAAAGGATCCCAATCTGTGAGTAGAATGCGATCGATAGCTTTCCATAATACTCTGTGATAAGGCGTCATGTGGCTTTAAATGTACTAATGTTACTCGGGGAATGCAGCATCTACTTGTTCTTCTCCAAATTCATTTTATTTGAACATCAAATTTTAAGAAAGACATCTTAAGAAGTGTAGAGAATATGTTAGGGAAGATGAATTAGGAAGCTGACTATTGTCTTCTAAGAGTAGCATCTAACCCGGTGACATTCATCAGGATTCGGTCACATTCTTTTTCCTTAATACTGACCAGATAATCTATATCTGTAATTAGTGTTACACGTATGCGAATCGCGGATTCAGAATCCACAAAATATTTCATGGGCTTATCATTGGCATTATCTACCAGGCTGTCATCATCGTCTATGAAAGTGCCATCAGCTTTAAATTCGACGGTTCCATTAGAGTCAACTTCCCAAACACCGACGATAACGTTGGATAAAGAAGCGGGCACGCAGTCATCCTTTTTGCATGAACAAAATAGTAGCACGAAGAACAAAAAAGTGAGCTGAATTTTCATACAAGAAATATAAAGGGGTCAGGAATTAATTAGCTGCAGTATATTTTTCGACTTTATTCTCTACAGGTGGGACAGTTCTTAGATAAGCATAAATTGCAGAAAGGTCTTCCGAAGCCATCTGACCATACATGGACCACGGCATCATCGTTTGATAACCCAGTACCTCCGGTTTTTGAGGAATGTAACTACTGTCAGCAAAGAGTTTAAACTTCTGAACAAACATTTCTTCGGTCCAGTTACCAATACCTGTGATGTGAGGTGTAATATTCATCGATCGTAATACATCATCATTGGGAAACACAAATTCACGTGCTCCTGCAAATGCTTCACCCACCTCCTTGCCTTTAATCTCATTAGTATGACAGGTGCGACATGAGGCGGCTGTAACCAAATACTGACCATAAGCAACTTTGTTAGCCTTATCAGGAATCGCGGTAAATGATGCTTTTTTTGGAATTGTGTTTATGATAAAATTCATTGGGAAATCAGAAGTGGATTTTTCTATTTTATGTTCTATTGCAGGAAGGGTACGCAGATATGCTATGACTGCAAGAATATCCGTGGAATCTGACATGCCAAAATTGGGATGCGGCATTATCGGAAAAAGAGCATGGCCATCACGTGATACTCCCGTGGTAATCGCACGAAATATTTCCCCATCTGTCCAGTCTTTTAATCCATAGGGTGTGATATTAGGAGCAATATATTTACCCGGAAATCCAAAAGACTGGTCGAAAATTTCACCACCTTTTCCTTCTGAATCAGGAACAAGGGGTCCGGAGAAAATTTCCCAGTTTCGTTCTGAATGACAGTCAATACATAACATTACATTGTTAGCCAGGTAACGGCCGCGTTCGACTTGTTCTGTTGTTCCGGCAACAGTAATAGCCGATGCTTCCCCAACATTTGGTAAAGCAGTTTTTAGGTAGGTAAGAAGTGCTCCAATTGATAGGATGATAAGTATTCCTATAATGATCAGTGCTTTTAAAAACTTACGTTTCATGCTATTTGGTCTTTTCGTTTCGTAATACTAAAGCTACTTATAATAGTTGGCAAAACGAATGTTTTCGAATGTTGAAATTGATGTGATAAGTGCAATTTTCCCTTGTTGAATTGAGAAGCTTTTTAGCTTATAGGCTTAAATGGTTATAGGGTTATTGGGCTAGGCTATAAGTTTATGAGATTACAAGGTTATGTGGTAAGGTTAGCTGACTATTATTCCCATAATGTTCCTCCTTCTTCAACTCATCCTTCGCCTTCGCCTATGCCTACTTAATTTTGATGACCTGATCCTTGGGATTCTCATTATTCGATTCTCCGAAACATTTTAGTCGAAATTGCCGGGGAGCTCTTTCGAGACAGAATCAGCAATGGCACTGGAGCTGAAAATCAAGAAAGCTAGGTTTAGACGCCTCCTTTATCTGCAAAACCTCTTTCTCTTCAGTTTTCACCCAAGTCGTTCTTACATATTATAGCTTTCTTATATTTAAATGAATAATTACATGTAATAATTTTATTTTCAATGGCTATTGTATTATATATTATTGTTATATATTTACATTATTGAAATATATAATGTACTTTTGTTGAGAATACAGTATCACTAATTTGTGAATACCCACCACTGAGATAAAGATTTCCAGTGGTTTTTTAAAAATAAACGGTGGGAAGAAGTGGTAGAAAGTGGGATGAATTTCTACATTTACGGCAGTACAAACCGAGAATGAGATAATGACCAACTTTTTTGGGGAATATGAGTGCAAACTGGACGAGAAAGGGCGATTAAAGCTCCCTTCGGCCATCCTCAATCAGTTGGGCGAAAAATCGTCTCGCGATTTTGTAGCGAACCGGGGATTTGAAAGATGCCTTTACCTGTTTCCAAAGGCTATCTGGAATACCAAACTCTCGGAGGTGCAAGGCCTCAATGAATATCTACCCGAAGTCAGACAATTTAAAAGGTACTTCTACAGAGGTGCTACCGAGTTCACTCCTGACAAGGCAGACCGAATCTTACTACCAAAAATTTTACTTGAATACGCAGGGATCGACCGTACCCTCATCATCACAGCCGTAGGTGAATACCTCGAAATGTGGAATGTGGAAGCGTATCGCGATCTCATCAATAAAGAGCCGGAAGATCTCTCCGCTCTCGCGCAAAAGATTGCCCATCTCAGGACCAAAGGGTCCAATGAGTGAATATCACATTCCGGTCCTCTTTGATAAGTCACTTGATGGCTTATCGATCCGGCCCGATGGTATATATG
>JALYSC010000520.1 GCA_030855005.1 Bacteroidota bacterium
GCCATAGCTAAAGCCTGCATGGGCTGACACTTTATAGTATTCACCTTCTTCCTGCCACCAGTCACCAAGACTTACATAGACCGGGAGCTCAGCATAATGAAGGAGTATATTAATGTTCGGATCATATTCAGGTGAAAAGATATCGGGTCGGCTACCACGTTGTGAGTACAAAAACTCAATATTTAAAGCAAAACGTGATTCAAAATTGACAATTGCCTTCAGACCACCCGTCAGACCTAATTTATCAAACCCAGCCAGTTGGGCACCGTCTATCTGGCTGGCATTGAACCCTCCAACTATTCCTGCTGAAAAGCGTTGAGAATATACCGGTGCTGCCAGCATGGTCAGCAAACCAATGAGGATCAATCCCCGAATACATATTTGTAGTTTTTTTAATTTCATTCTGTATAATTGTGCCGCTTTCGTACCCCTTAAGTCGGGTAGCCGCAAGGGCGATTTTCCAAAGGAATTCAATCCATGATCAAATATACCAAGCATAATCTCATTCGGCTGGAAGAGATCTTCAGGGAACTCAAGATTACCATTCGTTATGAAAAAGGGAATTTCCAATCCGGTTATTGTATCGTTTTTGGTAAAAATATTGTGATCGTCAACCGCTTTTTTGACACCGAAGCACGTATCAACACCCTATTGGAAATCCTTGATGTTGATAAAATCGACCATTCTGGTCTATCAGAAGAGCACAGGCACTGGCATGAAAAGTTGCGAGCCTCGAGTCTCAAAGCGGTGTGAATAACCAGCTTGAAATCACCTTACTGGGTACAGGGACCTCCCAGGGCATACCGGTTATAGGTTGCCAGTGTAAAACCTGCAAATCCACTGATCCAAAAGATAAACGCCTTAGGACAGCCGCTTTTATTCAGACTGCGGATGTCGGCCTGGCTGTAGATTTGGGTCCGGATTTTCGCCAACAAATGCTCAGTAATGAAATTTCGAACGTGCATGCAGTCTTATTGACTCATGAGCACAACGACCATATTTCCGGATTGGATGATATCCGCCCTATTAATTTCGCTTATGACCGTGAGATACCAATTTATGGGTCAGCCAGGTCATTGCTGGAAATACGAAGGCGCTTTTTTTATGCATTTGATCATGAATATCATTATCCAGGAAAGCCTCGTGTGTCTGGTGTACCTATCAATGATCAGCCATTCACTGTAGGTAGGACAGAAATTATTCCCATTTCTGTTGACCATGGAGACCTTCAGGTATATGGATTCCGAATTGGTAATTTTGCTTACGTGACTGATGCCAAGACGATCCCTTCCTACAGTATGGACTTATTACAAGGCCTCGATGTACTCATTCTCAATGCATTGAGGTTTATTTCCCATCCTACCCACCTCAATATCGAAGAGGCGATCGCTCTTGTCGAACGTCTACGCCCTGGGAAAACTTTCTTTACACATATTAGCCATGATATGGGACTCCATGCAGAGGTCAATGCAATTCTTCCGGAGCACATCCGGTTAGGATATGACGGGCTTCGCTTAAAAGTCAATTAAGTCAGCTACGCGACAATGTTGAATGATGCGTATATTTTGGTGAGGACAGCAAATAGCAGCGATGCATCCAACTACAAGTTTGCCGTATCTTTAATCAGACAGGTTTGTTTGATGATTACGTTTTTTAAAATAAACATGAGTATGATAAGCCGGATGCGGGTCTTGAGTTATTACATAGGATTTCTTTTACTTTTTCATTGTGGAGGATTGAATGCTCAGTTTACAGGACAATCTAGCTTGTACATGCAGGATCGGTATGCATTTAATCCCGCTTTTGGAGGAATGGAAAGCAGCCTGGCAGCCGGGATACAATACAGAACTCAATGGTCTGGCCTTGCAGGCAACCCTGTCACACGTTCAATCAATGCACATATGCCTTTTTACCTATGGCAGGGAGCGATAGGATTTCAATTACTAAATGAGTCCCTAGGCGCTGAAACCCATACAGGATTTAGCCTTTCGTATAATTATATCTACGAAGCCACCTCCGGACTGTGGTCATTTGGGGCAAGAGCTGGTATTAAACAAGCTAGTCTGGATGGTACTCAACTGAAAGCCCCGGATGGTTTTTATGAAGGTAATATTATAGATCACCTTGACCCTAATCTTCCTAATGGGGTAGTGAGCGGTACCTCGCCATTGCTCGAAGCCGGAATCTATTTTGCAGGAGATTATTTTGAAGCGGGCATCTCCATGACAGATTATTATCCTTCCGGTATTCGGCTGAGCGACGACATACTTTATTCTCCTAATCCCGGATTCCACTTTTTTGGTGAATATTTTATTAAGCCATTTGACCAGGTTTCATTTTACCCGGCAGTCTATGTTAAGTCCGATCTTGTTGAGACACAGGCCGAAATTTCAGTGCGAGCAGAGTGGGAAAATATCCTCACAGCAGGTCTTGGATATAGAGGATTTGGTAATATCAATCAGGATGCATT
>JALYSC010000119.1:0-3954 GCA_030855005.1 Bacteroidota bacterium
AAGACTTATCCACAAAAACGGAGTTATTAACAAAAAGAAAAAAGTAGCAAAAAAGAAAAAATGATGATGATAATGACGATACTTGTTTAAGAATAGAAAAAGTCAACCTATTTCAGGCAAGCACATTTACTCTTTACTCTTTACTCTTTACTCTTTGCTCTTTATTCTTCACTCTCAATCCGGTTCGGTCATTTCAAAAAAATATTGCTGTTCAGCTTTAAAATCGAGATCAGGAAATAATACATTGATGTCAGTAATGGCCTTTAATTGTGATCTTGCAAACGCCGCTTTGCCCTGCGTACTTTCGTGGAGGAACCGATGATTACTTGCTTTATATATTTTTTCGATCAATGCATGATGATTGCATTCTTCATGATCTACATACACGTCGCGAAAATGATCCCAGATAATTTCAATTGCAGATGTGGAGGGATGCACCATATCAGAAGCATAAAACCGATAATCTCTTAACTGGTCCATCATAATTTCATAAGCAGGAAAATATCCGCTATCCTGATGGTGTTTTAAGAATTCACGTACCGCTATTATGAGAGTTGCTTTATTGCGCTGATTTTCAATTATACCTTCCCGCAAATAACGGACAGGGCTTATCGTCCAAAGAATATGTGCATTTGGGGAAAATTGTCTTATGTTGATGAACATGGATTCCATTTCTTTCACGCACTTTTCAACTGACAGCGTATATTTTTCAAATTGATTTTGTGGAATTTTATGGCAATTTCCAACGATTCGATTTGAATGCTTGTATTCAAATACACTTGCAGTCCCGAGACTTATAAAAACGAATTTGGTATTTTTAAGAAAAGAATGAGATTGTTCGATAGCTGTGTTTATTCCTTCTAATACTTTTTCTTCATCCACTCCGCTGAATAGCCCATGATGATCCATGCTGTGGTGTAGCCCATCCTGCGACACGAGATCCCCCGAAACATACTTTTTTTTGGAAACTATTCTTTCAATGCTGGTCGAAAGGGAAGCCGGATTATAAAGAATGCCAAATGGATTGGTGAGAACAGAATATTTGTGAATTTCAAGCTTCCGACTTACTTGCTCGGCAAAGCAGGAACCGATCATGATGATCCTGTCACGATAAGTAATTTTTGGTCTGAAATCTTCAGGTCTGACAATCGTATAAAATTGATCCATTGGGTAGATAAACAGGTTAACAGGAAACTGGTTTCTAATCAAAGTAAAAGTAAATTTGTTATTTGCTAATCAACTCATCTTATGAAACTCCAGCATCTGAGATCTGATAGCCAGTTCTTTAGGCCGCAATGAAGAAATCCCGAACATTACTTTGGCAGAAAACATTTCTAAAAGCAGATTAACTAAAGCACTATTAAAGACATTATCCTGCTGACAACTGATCCGACCTATGAAATACGAAGATGCAAGACAACAACTTATTCAGACCTGGGGTCAGTTAAGTACACAATGGGGCATTAGCCGCACTATGGGTCAAATTCATGCCTTGCTGATGATCACTCCCGGGTCCATGACGGCTGACGACATTATTGAGCAACTAGGTATTTCACGTGGAAATGTAAGTATGAACCTAAGAAGTCTTGTGGAATGGGGTATTGTAAGTAAGGTTTTTATTGCCGGTGAGCGGAAAGAATATTACGCAGCAGAAAAAGATTCCTGGAAAATGGCTTTGCAGATTGTCCGTGAACGTAAGCGAAGAGAATTGGATCCTGCTATTCAGTCCTTACAAGCTCTTCAGCTTATTGATCAGGATCCGGGAAAGGATGTGGAAATAGAAGAATTCCAAAAGATGACCAGCCAATTACTGGATGTATCCCGACAGGTAGAAAAAGTACTTGAAATAGGAATTCGTTCAGGAGGTCAATCCGTGATACGCAAACTGCTCAACGTTCTTCGATGATAACCAGACTTATGAAATATCTGATGACAAGCCTGATTGCTTTCTATTGTCTGTCATGTCAGACTTCGAGGAATCCTACCGCTACACTTCAGCATCGGGACTATTTGATTCTTTTATCTGATATTGACATCATGGATGTAGATCCCCTGGGTAACTTGTATATAGTAGATGGAAATGAAAGATTAACAAAATGTGACAGTACCGCTATAAGACAATTTCACATTGTAAATACAAACCTTGGAGATGTCCACAGTATCGATGTTGGTAATCCTTTTAAAATAATGATGTTTTACAGGGATCAGCAAACCATTCTACTGCTTGATAAAACCCTTTCAGAAATTCAACGAATTCAACTGCCTGATTGGGGAGTAGCCGATATTACCGCAGCCTGTCTTGCACCGGATAATGCCATCTGGATTTTTAACGGAACTAAAAAAACGTTGGTTAAAATGGATGATTCTGGTAATGCAATTCTAACTTCTGATCCATTCGACATGATTGGTCCAGGTGCCATACGTCCTGACTTCATACTGGATACTGATAATTATTTAATCCTCAGTGAACATAACAATCCAATTTCTCTGTTCAATGACTTTGGTAATTATGTTCGTGACCTTTCTGAAATTCCAACATCCTTTTCAATGGCAGAAAATAAACTCATTTATCAGAAGGAAAACAGAATACTGAGTTACGATTTGACATCCCAGCGATATTTCCCTGAATTAAAAATGACAGAGTCATCTCCACAAAAATTATATGCCTTTGGAGATCACTATTACAGTGTTGACCCCAAAGGCATCTATGTTATTTCATTAGTGAAATAAGGTGATCTTTTAGTAATCCGGCTATTGGATGCCAGATCAAAGGATGCCAGACGCCAGACTTTTGATGCAGTCATCCATCAAATTTGCAAGTGATACAGCTTTTGATTCACTAACGACCCGTCACAATAGACAACTCACACTTCGGCTCCGCTCAGTGCAGGCAACTCACCACTCACAACTCACCACTGCCTTATCCTTTAACTGGATTCTTCAAATTTTCATCCAGAAATTTTAGTATAGCGCTGTAGCCTTTGATTTCATTTTCCTTTTTCACAAAACCATGTCCTTCATCCGGAAACACAATGTATTCCACAGGAACATTATTCTTTTTGACGGCTTCTACAATTTCATCAGATTCTATCTGGAGGACGCGAGGATCGTTTGCCCCTTGCAGTACCATGATGGGGTTTTTGACCTGATCAGCATGGAAGACAGGGGATATGGCGCGTAATCTTACTGAGTCCGCAGTTGTTGGATCTCCCATCTCATCATACAATGCTTTGCGGAATGATTCCCAATAAGGAGGTATAGATTGTAAGGTGCGTAACCAATTAGTGACACCAAAAATATTGACACCCACATTAAATTCTTCCGGAGCAAAAGTCATCGCTGCCATTGTCATATAACCACCATAGCTCCCGCCAATAATTCCAATCTTTTCTCCATCAATGTAATTCTGGCTTGCCAGCCAATTCTTACCAGCAATGCAATCCTTTAGATCTTTATCACCATGGTTGCGGTCGTCCATTTTATAGAATGTTTTTCCATAACCGCTACTTCCCCGATTGTTGACAGCCAGCACTGCATATCCATGGTTGACCAGATATTGTATAAGTGCGGAATATCCGGTACGACTCTGACCACCTGGACCACCATGCACCCAGACCAATGCAGGTACTTTATTATCAGCACTCGCTTGCTTTGGTTTATAATAAATCGCCGGAATTTCGAGACCATCGAAGGATTTAAATCGAACCACTTCAGCTGACACGAGATCATCAGAAACGATTTCTTTATTCAGACTTTCAGTAATTTTTTTTAATTCTTTTGTCTCAATATTGTAGACATAGATATTGTTTGGAGCCTTTGAGGTACCAACAGAAAGACGGATCAATTTTTCACTATCCGAAATAGATAATCCTGTAATATCACCATCAGGAATGGTAGGGAATTCAATTTCCTTATTGGTTGCATTCTCCTTAACAGAAATCACATTCTTACCGT
>JALYSC010000119.1:3964-6732 GCA_030855005.1 Bacteroidota bacterium
TCTTCGTTAATACCGATAACCCTGTATTTTTCGGTTTCACTGAGATAACTGTACATCACATCCCATTTGGTTTCAAAAAGAATTTTGCTTTCACCGGAGACAATATCATATTGCGCCAGGTAAGCAAACTCTTTTCCAGCGTCTGTGATATAGTACAGGTATTTATTATCCTTGCTGAATCCGGAAGATGAGTATGATCCTTTCTGTTCCGGCTTTGAGATTTCTTTTCTTTCGCCAGTCTGACGATTCACCATAAAAAGTTGGTTTTCACTCGACGTGACAGGTTTCACAAGCGCAATCATGTTTTCATCATCAGAAATGTCAGTTACGTCCAACCCATCTTTATTTTCATAGAACATAGACGCCTTCCAGTCAGCGATTCCCATTTTGTATACATCAAAATATTTTTCATCCCGCTTATTGGAAGTGTAGAACATGGATTTCTTATCTGTGACCCATTTAAAAAAACCTGATTTTTCTTTTTCAGCAGGAGTCAGATCTGTTGAAGTTCCATCTTCATTAATTAAATACAGGTGATTGATTTCATTTCCTCCTTTATCAGCGGAGTAAATGAGTTGATTGGAACCTGGTACGTAATCGACTACATAATAGGATTCTACCGAAGAACTGGTAATCTGTTTTTTTGTACCGTCTGCGATATTGATTTCATAAAGATTAAAGATGCCGGATTCATCACTGTTGACTACCAGTTTTGTTTCGTCAGGAGAAAATACACCTCCTGAAAAGCGTGTGTTGGCATAGAATTGTTCAATCGTATATTGATTGACTTCGCGTGCTGCAACAGTTTTTGGTTCGCTTTTGCAGGCGATCATCAGCATTAGCATGCTGCAAGCGTAAAATAGGTTTTTCATGTTTTGATTATAGTGTAAGAGAAAATAATACAGATCGGCTTTGATCATCCGAAAAAATACCCAGAATAAATGGCAGTGACGAGGAATATTTACAGGACGATGATATCACCCGATAGATGACAGATTCTGATGGATGAAATGTGCACTGAAATTTTATTGGGAGTATTACTCAAAAGATTGAAGAGTCCATGTGCTGTCAGAATGGAAGCTTTTCAAGTGAAAAATTTATGCATTAAGAGTCCGGTATCCATTAATCCGGAATCCCAAATCCTTTAACCCCTGCGCACCGTGTGTGCGTCCCCTGTTTTTAAATAATCGTCCCTATCGCGCACGATCATTTAAAATCCCGGGGAATGGGATTTGGTTAGGAAAATAGAATGAGTTTAGGCTTTGTAAAAAATCCGAAATCCCAAATTAAACTGTCATGATGTCCTTCTCCTTCGAAGTAATCAGGTGGTCGATTGACTCTGAGTGCGTGTGAAGAAGTTTATCAACTTCTGCTTCCTTTCGTTTCCCGGTATCTTCCGGCAATCCGTCCTTCACTTCTTTTTTAATAAAATCTATCACTTTATGTCGTGCATGACGCAATGCGACTCTTGCTTCTTCTCCCATGGTCTTGGCCTGTTTTGCAAGGTCTTTACGTCTGTCTTCAGTGAGAGGCGGAATGGAAATGCGGATGATCTCTCCATCATTCATCGGAGTAATGCCAAGATTGGCTGCAAAGATGGATTGTTCAATTTTAGCCAGCATGGATTTCTCCCAGGGCTGGATGGTAATCGTACGTGCATCAGCTATACCAATGTTTGCCACCTGGGCTAATGGTGTATTGCTGCCATAATAATCCACTTGTAACCCGTCCAGAAGGCTGGTAGAAGCCTTGCCGGTTCGAATTTTTGTGAGATCTTTTTTAAGATGATCGATTGCCAGATCCATCTGTTCTGCCCCCTGCTGGAGGTTGCTGTCGACTGTATCAGCCATGTGATTTAAGATTCGTTTTATTTTATTGAAATCCGAAGAATAATCTGCGGGAGATTAATTCCGGTTGCCAAGATACGAAAGGATAAAATACACGAGTGTGGCTACCGATGCCAATGCTGCAACGAGATAGGTCATAGCTGCCCATTTAAGAGAATCTTTAGCGTAATCATATTCCATTCCACGAGTTGTACCTGTATCATCAAGCCATGCAAGTGCGCGGCGGCTGGCATCGAATTCAACCGGCAAAGTAATCAGGCTGAATAGGGTAGTGATTGCCATGGCAATGATCACGATTAGTAAAAGTTGCGGGAAACTCCCAGCAAGCATAATGGCAGCTAAAAATCCCCACTGCTGAGCAATAGATGCAATACGTACTACTGGTACGATAGCAGAGCGAAGTTTGAGCGCTGCATAATGCGTATCGTGTTGTACAGCGTGACCACATTCATGTGCTGCAACAGAAGCAGCGGCTACTGAGCGACCACGATATACGTCAGGACTCAATTTTACTGTTTTGGTCGCAGGATTAAAGTGGTCAGTCAATACACCCTGTCCTTCTTCAATTCGCACGTCACTAATCCCATAATGCTGTAGCATAGCTGCTGCCACCTGGGCACCAGTCATGCCATTGGATAATGCAACCTGACTGTATTTGCGAAATTTGGAACGTAACTGATTTTGGACCAGAAATCCAACCAGTGCAATGATCCCTATCAGGACCCAATACGAAATACTCATTCCCATATATCTTTTGTTTTCTTTGGTTAATGTTAAAGTATAAATGCTAAAATGTCCGGATAGGTTTCATTCCTAAAATATTCCACCACATTTATTGACACATTAAATCATATCAAATCCGGTATAGGGAACCAATATTTTTGGAATGCGGATGCCATCCTCTGTCTGATTATTCTCAAG
>JALYSC010000119.1:6742-8157 GCA_030855005.1 Bacteroidota bacterium
GCAAAGCAGCCACAATCCTGGCTAAAGCAAGTGCACTTCCATTAAGCGTATGCACGAGTTGTGTCTTACCTTTTTCATCTCTGTATCGCATCTTCATACGGTTCGACTGAAAGGTTTCAAAATTCGACACAGAACTTACTTCAAGCCATTTATCCTGGGCAGCAGCATACACTTCAAAGTCAAACGTGATAGCCGATGTAAAACCCATATCTCCTCCACATAAGTGAAGAATTCGATAAGGTAATTCCAGGCTTTCCATTAGCATAGAGACATGTGCAACCATACCTTCCAATGCCTGGTAAGACACCGAAGGATGGCTGATGTGAACGATTTCAACTTTATCAAATTGATGAACACGGTTGAGTCCTTTCACATCCGATCCATATGATCCTGCCTCTCTTCTGAAGCATGGAGTGTAACCGGTTAGCTTGACAGGTAATTCTGATTCTGGAATGATTTGGTTACGATACATATTAGTCACAGGTACTTCAGCAGTAGGAATCAGATAGAGATCATCTTTGTCCACGTAGTACATCTGCCCTTCTTTATCAGGTAATTGACCTGTACCATAGGCTGTTTCGGCATTTACCATCAAAGGTGGTTGTATCTCTTCGTAGCCTGCATTCCTTGCCTGATCTAGGAAATAATTCACTAGTGAGCGCTGAAGACGAGCTCCTTTTCCTCTGAAAAGGGGAAAGCCACTTCCTGTAATAAGTACACCGAGTTTGAAGTCGATTAACTTGTATTTCTCAGCCAGATCCCAATGAGGTAAAGGGTTTGTAGGCAATTGTGGAAGTACTCCGGTCCAGGCCTGATGTACTTTGTTGTCTTCCGGAGTGCGCCCTTCAGGTACAGTTGCGTGTGGGACATTTGGTAGCGTCACCAAAGCAGCATCAATTTCCTGGCGGACTGACTGAAGTTTATTCTCCAAAATATCTGCAGATTCCTTGATAGACTGCACTTTCGCCTTCAATTCATTTGCATCCTGTGCCTTGCCGGCTTTGAATAGACTACCTATCTGGTCAGAGAGTATGTTGCGCTCATTGAGTTGGGCATCCAGTTGGGTCTGGACCTCCTTTCGCTGATCATCAAGATCAATAATCTTGTCTATCAGATCCAGGCGATCTTGACGTAATCCTCTCTTTTTCAGGCCAGTAATGACCCGATCTTTCTGTTCACGTAAAATTTGAATTTCCAGCATAGAAGGCAACTTATTGAGGAGGTTTACCGTTTTATAGCCAGTGAAACCGCCAAAGATTTCAACAAAGGTAATTCGAGTTATTAAAAATAGTTGTTACCTTGGTGGCTCTTTACACACCTAACATACCGGTCTGATCGTCCTTCAGATTCTCCCAATTCTAATTTCCCTTCAGTTTTGTGGTTGAACGCTGTGAATGTTTACCGGGTATATGTAC
>JALYSC010000521.1 GCA_030855005.1 Bacteroidota bacterium
TTCGAAAGTTGCAGCACCTGCACCCAATCCATCAATCTGCAATAATCCATTGAACTCGTTAAGTGATCCTCCGGTGACATCAATTGTAGCTTCGTCACCAAGATTCAGGGAATGGTTAGCATCAAAGCGAACAACAATGCCACCTGTGGCATCCTGGATATATAAATTTCTACCTGTAACAGATTGCGAAGTAAAATCGCTTGTGACCACTCCTCTTATACTACCGGCAGGTACTGTTGTTGCAGAACCTGTATACAATGACCTTAAAGCAGCAATGGTAAACTCATTGGTCATGCATCGCGATCCTGTCATATCTACATCATTCACATCGCGAATGGTCAATTGGAAATCCTCTCCAAATATTCCCAGAACTGCAGTGACGCTTCCATTTCCTTCAGGCGTGAGATCAGCAGCAAAGCGGGCAAATCCACTTGAACGAAGTATTACTGAGCGTTGTGCACAGTCCTGAATAATTCTGTTCAAACTTAAATCCTGGACAGCATCAGCATATGTTTCGCCGGCATCTCCTGAAGTAAACTGGACGCCTACGATTTTAATTAATGTGCTTACATCAGCGATCGACAATTCATCGATAGTAACTACTTTGGGAACAACAGGATTATTAAATGAAGCAGGGACAATAATGCCTGAAACTAATGGCTCCGGTATCCTAAGTAAATCACCGGAAGACTGATCCACAGCGATTCCTAATTGAGTTAGACCATTATAATCACCTAACCATAGGTTTTTCACTCTTACATACACTTTGCGGCCAACAGGATAGATGGTAAACATATCTGTCATGTCTACACGAATCTCAATACCACCAGTTTCGTCAGCGACTACCAATTGCTTGAAAAAATTTCCAGCCTCGTCATTGGAAATAACAATTGCGGAAAACGTAAGGTCCTCTGTAATTTGCTCATTTTGTCCCAGGTCATGCATTGCTTTAATCTCAGCAATTGTAGTATTGACCGGAAGGTTAGGATCAATATCAGTTGCCGGTGGAGCATCAAAATCCTGATCCACACAAGAAAACGGAACAATAGCAATCATGATGATCATCATCCATGAAACCAGGAAAGAAAATCGGGAAACGCCTGTTGAAAGACGTGAAGTTGAATTGAAGAATATCATTAGTGTTGTTTATATACTCTTGAAATAAATTGAATTAGAATCGAAGTCCAAGCTGAAGGAAGTAGTTAAGTCCTTCCATGTACGAGTACTTAGTAGGGAATGTATTGATGTCTTTGGAGGCGAGATCAAAACGGTATTGCTCAAAACCGCCATTGATATAGTCTGTATTGTTTAATAAATTTGTAATACCCACATTGAGCAGTAAAGTTGAACCGTCCCACATTTTTGGTTTCCAGGATTTATTGATTGATAAATCGACTGTCCAGGCCGGATCAACTTCTTCCTGGAAAATAATTTCATTCCATTGCTCACTTCCTACCTCAAGAAATTCGATTGCTGCTTCGGTCCTTCTAATAGGGTTAAAATCAATATAGTTTTTCTCGAATCGATTAACATTGAGGTAAAATGTCCAGAATGATTTGTTTTTGTATGTCAATCCCACCGTGTAGGCTCTTTGAGTAGTTTCAGCTACGAAGAAATTCTTGGCATAAATCGTTCTGTTCTCCTGCAATAATGTTCCGCTATTATCGCGTGTCAATGTAGCAATAGGTCGAGATGTATAAATATATTGTCCAACAGACGCTGCAGCACTTCCGGTTAAACCAGGAACGAGTGTATACTGAACAGCTCCTTCAACACCTGAATAACGTCTATCGATATTAGTCAATGTGAAATTGGCGAAGGTGCGAAGATCATCATGATAAAAACTCGTAGACTCAATACCATCTTTTGTTGTGGTATAATATCCTGCTAGCGAGAATTTCAGGTATGGAGATTTATAATCATAGCGCGCTTCCCCTGATTGTAATTTTTCTGTTTCCAATCCATTTACAACTGTATTTCTTGTTCTTGGAGAGATAAATGAATTACGGAAAGTTGGAGCATTTTCAGATACTATTCCGGAAACACTCAAATAATTACGTCCATCCAATTTATATCGTAGCAATCCTTTTCCGGATGGCAAAAAGAATAAATGCTTATCACTTTCTCCAAAAGAATTGTCTGGAAATTTTCCATTCTGAGTCAGGCCTTCTCTAAAAAATGAATGTGCTTTAGCAGCTCCAGCTACACTGACTTCCCATTTATTTGTTTCAAGACTATAAGCTAACCAACCTGACTGCTGGCGAATGCGACTATAGTAATCATAACCCACCTGGTCACCTACGCGAACGATCCTGTTTGGTCGGCGAAGATCATTTTGCAATGCTGTGTTATCACCCGGGAAATCCTGTTGTGCAAACTTGTCCCAATCCACATAAAATTCTCCGCCTAATAAGTCAGTGACTTCTTTGTAATTACGTGTATCCTGTATTACAATAGCTACTCCAC
>JALYSC010000522.1 GCA_030855005.1 Bacteroidota bacterium
GTTTAAAACGTATTCCGATTCAACCGGGTCATAACAAATCAGATGTATATTCATCGATGGTGAAAGAATTGGTTGCTCTGCAGAATGTGTCAAATAATTTTGCTTCAATTATTGATCACCTACCACTTATTATGGGTGATAATCTTCCGGAATACTGGTGTAAAATTGAAAAGGATGGCAAGCTGAATCTATTTCTTGCGCAATGGCCTTCGAAAAATCTTGCTTACCCAATTTATTCAGGTCAGTCGATTGCAAAGGAATCTGAATTTAGAAACATCACTTTTACTTATAATGGGAAGACCATCAGTAAAAATTTAGAATGGAAACCATATCAGTCTCTGATGTTGAAAATTACTCCTGAAGGTGAGGTGGAAGAGGTTGATATTTCGTTTGTGCCAAGGGATCCGGTGGTCAGACCTCGCCAGACACAGCGAATGAATTTTTAGGCTCATAGATTCACGCTATATTGTAAACCTCATGAATCCTTTTCTATTCATTACCAGTTTCTTCTTCATTCATTCAATTCTTGCGCAGGATTTTGACATCATTTCATATGGTGCTAAATCTGATGGCGTCTCATTAAATTCTATTGCTATCCAGGCTGCTATTGATGAGGCGTATCAACGCGGTGGTGGAAGGGTGGTAATCCCAAAGGGTAGGTTTCTAACAGGAAGTATTGTATTAAAAACAGGAGTAGAGTTGCATCTCCTACCGGGTGGAGTATTGCTTGGCAGCACTAATTCCGATAATTACATTAAACTCAATCGATGGAAAGCACTCGTCATGGCCGATGGCCAATCTCATATAGCTATTACAGGCAAAGGAACAATTGATGGTCAGGGTCGTCAGCTCGCATTGCACATCGACAGCCTGTTTTACGCAGGCAAGATTGATAGTTCGATGTACAATTTTGTTGAAATGCGTCCGTCCCATTATATACGCCCACAGGTGATCGAATTTGTAAGGTGTAAGCACATCACAATAAAAAATGTGACGATTAAAAATTCCGCGTGCTGGGTACAGACGTACGATCAGTGTGATCATATCGTGATGGATAATGTAACAACGATCAGTGATGCATATTGGAATAACGATGGTATTGACATTCAGGATTGTAAAAATGTGAGTATCACCAATTGTTTTGTCAATGCTGCTGATGATGGCATTTGCCTCAAGTCACAATCGAAAGAACATTATTGTGATAGCATTTACATTGCTAATTGTACAGTTCGCTCAAGTGCCAGTGCGATTAAATTTGGAACAGTGTCGCATGGTGGATTTAAAAATGTGATCATTGAAAATATCAAAGTGTATGACACCTTTCGGTCTGCAATCGCTATTGAGTGTGTGGACGGTGGTTTTTTGGAAAATATTCTGGTTGATGGACTCAAAGCTAGAAATACAGGAAATGCCCTGTTTATTCGTCTTGGCAACAGGTCAAAAACCGGACCTACAGGCACTTTGAAAAATATCACAATCAGAAATATGAAAGTGGAAGTTGCATTTAAACGTCCGGATTATGCTTATGAGATTCGGGGACCCGAGCTTCCCTTTTTTCATAATACATTTCCTTCTTCCATTACAGGTATCCCGGGGCATAGCGTAGAAAATGTGCTTTTGGAAAATATTGAAATCAGGTATCCGGGAAAAGGCAATGATGGTCTTGCCTACCTGCCCTTGTCCAGGCTTGATGACATTCCGGAGAAAGTATCGTCCTATCCTGAATTTTCCATGTTTGGCGAATTGCCTTCTTGGGGGTTGTATGTCCGACACATGAATGGGTTAGCCATGAAGAATATCAGATTGCGTATTACTTCACCCGACTATCGCCCAGCTATCTTATTTGATGATGTCAAGAATGCAGATCTGAATTCAGTAAGCATAAAGGATGACAAGAGCTACAATATTATATTGCATAATTCAGCTAGCATTAAACTTGATAATCCCTCGGCTGCTATAATTAGATGATGGTAATCTCCCTACTCATGATTTTTCAGTGGGCTGCATGCTCTGGTCTATGTCAGCCCTTCAGGTGGCTGTGTGAATCAATATCCCCTTCAAGGGGCAAACGTTTCTGCGAAACATCGCAATCAAAAACCCCTATGGATTTAATTTAAGTCACAAACTCCCTATTGACTAATGACCACTGACTTCAGCCGACAGAATGTGCAATTGATATTTGCTTTTATGCTTACGACTCACGATTGACGACTCACAATTCGCCTATTATATAACTCATTGATAATGAGCAGAATTATAGCAAATTAAGAATAACCAAAGCATTTTAACACTTGTAATGGAATTTCTGCCTTGCCTGAGGAGTTATAGAATTCCTTGCCTGAAAAGAAGCACTGGAAAGAGAGGTAGAAAAGAAAAATTTCAGGTAATTCTTACACTTTTTACCGGGTTACCAACCAAGCTACTTATCAGCAGCCAAAGGTGGTTTGGAGGGAAAGTGTCAATGA
>JALYSC010000120.1:0-1456 GCA_030855005.1 Bacteroidota bacterium
GATCGGAGGCGCAATACTTGTTGCTTATCTGCAGCGCTGGGTGCGTAACAATCCATACGGACAGGCGATTGGCTTTATATTAATTGCGTTCACACTTATTATTTGTTTTGTCACTATTCTTGCATTCATCACTCGTGTGTCTCTGGCCGAAGAATCGATCGAACGAACAAACCTTCTATCTCAGATTGGAACACATATCCGAAGTCTTCGATTTTTTAAAGATTATTTCCTCTGGCTATTTATAGTGCTCGCAACGATTGCAGGCATACTGATCAATGATAAATATGGTCCAGGTAATCTTTCAAGCTTTTTTATGGGGAAATACTTTCGCCCAAAAAGAGAGGAGCACATTTTCATGTTTCTCGATCTGCGCAGCTCCACTTATATCGCTCAAATTCTGGGAGAGGTTTCATATTTTAATTTTATAAAGGATGTGATCAAAGATGCAACACCTGTGATCTTAAGATATAAAGGGAATATCTATCAATACGTTGGAGATGAGATTACTGTTTCCTGGTGGATGACACCTGGACTTAACCGACTTAATTGTATTCGATGTCCTTTGGAAATCCGTAAAGTATTCAATCACCGTTCATCCTATTACACATCAACCTATGGTGTGGTACCTGATTTTAAGGCAGGACTTCATTGCGGACCCGTAATGGTGGGTGAGATTGGTGTAGTGAAACGAGACATTGCATTCTCAGGTGAAGTAGTTGGAACAGCCGCAAGAATTCAAAGCAGATGCAATCAATTCGAAGTCAATCTGCTGATCTCAAAAGACCTGAAAGATCTGATTCCCTGGGAAGGATCAAAGATGTACGCAGAACATAAGGGTGATTTGCTGATCAAAGGCAAGATGGAAAATCTTCCTTTGTATACCGTCAATCGTGAGCCCTCAGCCTTGAATTGACATTCGTAAATTGTCAGTCGTAAATCGTGGACACGTCAGTCGAAATGTTTCAGTCAGTAGTCAGTGTAACACTTTAATAGTCTCTTCGAGACTTTAGATAATCTAAAATCATAAGGTCATAAAAGGCCAGAATAGAAGAACTGTGGGTGGAGCCCAGTGAAAATCATCAATCAACAATCGTAAGTGATACGAAATATTCATAAATCTAAAATCCCAAATAACGAGTCTGGTATCTGGCATCCTTTAATCTGGCATCCATTCAATCTATGATTTTCTTCCTGCCCATCTGATCAAGATTGACGCGCAGGCCAAGGTGCTTGGATGAACCTGCCTGATGGTAAACTGCAAATCCATAATCTAGCACAAAAGCTTTCAGATTAATGCCTACACCTGCTGAAAAACCGGAGAGGCTACGCAGGTTAACAACTGATAATTCTTTACGGCGCTGGTGATTGTAGGCTAGACGAATTTGTAGTGTTTCCTTCTTTCCAATCAGAAATTCTCCGCCGAAGGTGATGTGGCGAAATACATTATCAACCTTTT
>JALYSC010000120.1:1466-3565 GCA_030855005.1 Bacteroidota bacterium
GCTCTCTTGGTTCTTCACCAAAACCCGTACCAGTGTTTTCATCAAGCGGACCTTCATATCTTAAGTCCCACCGGTTGAGATCATGCATTAAGATTGATAATCGAAATGGGACATACTGCAATCGTTTTGAATACCCAATCTGCACATCTACAGGCATACGTCCACGTTCATCATCAGGATAATATTTAGATAACTGTACACCTGAGCCCCTTACAACAAGAGCATAATGATTAAGTGCATCTTCACTTTGATAAGACATACCTGCATCGACTACGAAACCATTGGACTGATATGTTTCAAGAGTTGACTGAACATATTGTAATAGGATTCCTGCAGAGATTCTTTCATTAAAAACTTTTGAAATACCGGCCTGGATGGCTAATTCATTGGCTTTAAATGTACCACTTACATTTCCCATCTCATCAGCAGCAGTGAATTCTCCATACGCAACATAATGTAATCCACCTTGTACAGTTGCATTCAATGAAGGCATGTGTCGCGCATATCCAAAGTATCCGTTATCAACACTTGCAAAATGGAAATTATGCTGAAAGCTAAAGCTGTTATTCATGGATTGCTGAAGCATAGCGGGGTTTCCGCCAGCCAGTCCAAAATCATCTGTCCATGCAGCAATCTGACTTCCTCCAAGTGCGGTAGAGCGGGCAGAAGTATGCAGATTCACAAATTCAAATACTCGTTCTCCACCACGTTGAGCAGAGACCATACTGACGCAGGCAATCCAACAAAAGAGAAGTAATTTATTTCTTCTCCCAGGTTGTATGACACCTGCCACTATCACACCACATCGTTTTGTATAAAGCTCCGGATTCATCGTAAAGTTTTAGTACCCCATCTTCGTTCGGGCCATGAAGATAAGTACCCTCTGCCTGTATCTTACCATCCTTATAATATTCAGTGAAAGGACCCATTTCTTCGTTTTTGGACATCAGGACTTCATCCAATAGTGACCCGTCTTCAAGGTATTTTCGCCACACCCCATACATCTCACCATTGATGTAATAGCCCTTCAATTCTACATTTCCATTAGGATGAAAATATTCATAGAGGTCTGTGATTTGTCCGTCCTTATATCGTTCGCGAACCTTGACTTTTCCGGTAGGATAAAATAATTCTCTGATTCCATTTAATCGGCCCACTATGTAATTCCCTCTTTCCAGTAAAGCTTTGTTCTGATCTAGTTTTTCATAAGGCCCATGGAAAGTGCTGTCCCGCTTGGTAACCGAGAAGGTAGTCTGGTATCCCAGGTCAGGATCAACAACAACTACAGTAGGGGCCGTACCACATGAAGATAACCCGATGCATATCAATAGTAAAGGGAGTAAATATCTGACCATTAACAATTGTTAACGAAGTCATTTAAAAAAACATTGCCCGGTCGTATACGGACCGGGCAATGTTTTTTTAGGAGTCTAACTATTGTCTAGTAGAAATTATACCTGTTGTCTTTTAGCTTGGCGGAAGACTTCACCGCTTCCATCAGGCGGCTGTCCACGCTGCCCCTCGCTTGCATGGATAATTGCATACGGGTTGTAGTAATATCTGTCGCAAGACTCGCTTCGGCTTTGCTTAATACCTGTGCTACGAAGACACCATCATTTCCAATGATTGGTTTTGAAGTTTGGCCTTGTGGTAGGTTTGCAAGTTTTCCAACAAGTGCTGTCTCATTGCCATAATTCTGCAGATAATTCATACCGAAGTTGACATTAGATAGCGTATCGACTTCAAGTCCATATTGAGCAGCCACGCTTTCAACATCCTTGGATTGAATTTGCGAAACGATGTACTCTGCCTTTTTGCGTTTCAATACCTGCGGCATGAAATTTTCTTTGACATCAGCAAGTGTAGATATACCAGGTTTGATCACGCTCTTTAATGCAGGTACAACATAGCTTGCATTATAAAACAAGGTTGGCTCATCATAAATATATACTTCAGGAGCAACTATTCCAGGTTTCACATCTGTACTGAATGCCCAACGGATAATATCACGTGAAGTACCACCACTACCTAAAGTTGAAAACTGATATGCATTTGCTGTTAAACCCTGTGCACTCTCGATACTTAATTCAGGATTCTTT
>JALYSC010000120.1:3575-8137 GCA_030855005.1 Bacteroidota bacterium
CTCCTCCAGTGTGCGGTTTTGTCCGCTAAACTCAAGTGCTTTGTCGTAAATAGCTGTTTGAGTTTCTTCTGATGGCACAATAGGCTCAGCGAGATACGCAAGTTTTATACCCTGATCGTTATTGAGAAATTTGCGGTCAGTTACTTCTACCAAGTGCACGCCAAATTGCGTCGTAACAAGATGAAGTTCTCCGGGTTCTGCTTTATAGAAAATGAGGTCATTAAATTGTTTTACCATTCTTGATCTCCATGAATATCCGAGATCACCGCCTTTGGAGGCGCTGCCATCCTGGCTGAATCGCATTGCTAATGAATCAAATCGGCCTTGCCCGGCTTCAATGACTGTTTTCAAACTATCCAGTCGTGATACTGCTGAAGCTACAGCAGCTGCATCAGTAGCCTGTATAAGGATATGGCGAGCTTTTACAGAGTCAGCAATCATTTTTTTGCCAAGCACTTTAAAGGCACGGTATTCTGCACCATCCATATAGGGACCAAATACTGTACCCACCGGTAAATCAAATGCAGTATCAGCAATTGCTTCCGTAAGATCATCCTTGACAAAATAGGTGTCATCGATGATGCCGAAATTATTTTCAACAAACAAAGAGTCATCCTGTGTAGTGCGGAATGCATCCAGACGTTCTGTGATCTTTTCGCGAACCAGCGCTGTGTCTTGCGGAGTAGGTACCACATTAAATACAACAAAGTCTACAGTGCGGAATTCTTCTTTTCGTTTTAGCAGGCCTTCGTTTTCCTTCATGTAATTTTTATAATCATCATCCGTCAGTGTCACTGCACTATCCTGGATAGTATCGATAGGCACACGTACCACTTTGACATCCATAGAGGATCCCTGCTCAGCCTGGATTTGTTGCGCTAACCATGTTGGCGTATAAATTCCTTTCTTGACAATATTGATCAGTTTGCGTTGGAGTCTGTCTTTTTTGACTTCGCCTATCTGGAATGACCAGAACTCTTCAAGTTGTGGTTGAAGCTTGCCGGTTCCGAGGTTGGCTTTGATCTGGTTGAGGTTTTCCATATTGACCTGACCAGTATTAGGGTCACGGAAATTGCGCTGGATGATTGGACTTAGACGGCTGCCAAACTGGAGGTCTTCCATTTCATCTTCGCCGACACTTAGTCCAAGTGCTTCAGCTTCATCATTGATCAGTTGCTCTTCCACCATGTAATTCCAGATGTAGTTGCGCTGACCATAAACATCGCCGGTTGAATTTGGATAAAGGATGCGTTCGGCGCGCTGGAAGTCATTCCAGTCAAGCTTTTCGCCATTGACGCTACCCAGGACAAACTGATTTCCACTTGATTTGGAAGCAGCTGAAACCATGTCCATCACCACGAAACCACCCATCCCAAGGGCGACCATGACGATGAGGACCCAGCTATTTTTACGAATTGTGCCAATTAATGCCATAATAATATACTATATATACCTTGTTGTTTATCAATAACCTATACTTGGTTTTGGAGATTTTTTGGTGGGAATTTTAAGACCCTTTTCCAAAAAGCCTCGCAAAAGTACAGTCTTTACCATGTATTATCAAATAAGGCCGGTAGAAAGTCAACCCCTGCGGGATAATTACAATGATTGTTTTCTTCCTCTTAGCCCACGGTTTTATTCTCTTTATTTTCGCCGTCCCTCGACCTGAATCAACTGCACATTATGTCTTCTAACCGGAAAGCCACAATTGGATTCATCTTTATCACCTTGTTGATAGATGTTATAGGCTGGGGGATTATTATACCGGTTATGCCTGGATTGATTCGGCAAATGGAAGGGGTGGATATTGGTACAGCATCAAGCCTCAATGGATGGCTGTTGTTTGCCTTTTCCCTGACCCAGTTTTTATTCGCCCCCATTGTCGGTAATCTAAGTGATAAGTATGGCCGGCGGCCAATCCTGCTGGTTTCACTTTTTGGTTTTGGTTTGGATTATATCCTATTAAGTTGGGCACCATCAGTTGAGTGGTTATTTATCGGACGTGTTATCGCTGGTGTGACGGGAGCAAGCTTTACAACAGCTGCGGCCTACATCGCAGACATCAGTACAGAAAAAGACAGAGCGCAGAATTTCGGAATGATAGGAGCGGCGTTTGGAATGGGATTTATTTTAGGTCCAATTATTGGTGGATTGTTAGGAGGATTTGGACCACGGATTCCATTTATTGCTGCGGCTGCATTATGTTTTCTCAATTGGTTGTGGGGGTATTTTATACTTCCTGAATCACTCGATAAAGCACACAGACGTGAATTTGACTGGAAGCGAGCAAATCCAATTGGCTCACTTACTCACCTAAAGAAATATCCCAATCTCGGCAATCTGCTCATAGCCATGATCCTCGTCTATCTTGCTGCACATGCTGTGCAAAGCAATTGGTCATTCTATACAATCGAAAGATTCGGATGGAATGAACGTATGATTGGTATCTCTCTAGGGGTGGTAGGATTATTAGTCGGGTTAGTACAGGGGGTACTTCCAAGGTTCGTAAATAAAAAACTTGGTGATGCTCGTAGTATCTATATCGGTTTGATCCTGTATGCTATCGGGATGTTTTTATTTGGAATAGCAACAGAAGGATGGATGATGCTAGCATTCCTTGTTCCATACTGCCTTGGTGGAATCGCGGGCCCTTCACTGCAATCTACTATCACCAGCCAGGTTGATGTGCGTGAGCAGGGTGAATTGCAGGGCGCACTGACAAGCTTAATGAGTGCTACTTCGGTGGTAGGCCCACCAATGATGACTAATTTATTTGCTTATTCTATACGACCCGGAAGTATTATTTATTTGCCGGGTGCTCCATTTTTTCTTGGAAGTATACTGATGATAGCGAGTGCATTTTTCGCATTTAAATCTTTCCGGCATCTGCATCCGAAAAATCCCGCAGTAGAAGCGACAGAATAAATCATACTGTCAAACTTAACCTTTCAACTACCTACTATTTTTTGAGCACTCAATCCGATATTCCATCGCCTCACCTCTGCATACTGAAAGTATAAACTCACAGAAAGTGAAGTTACAATATAAGCGGCAACAAAATAATTAGCAAAAGGAATCACAGTTGAAATTCCAAACCAATCACCTTGTCCGAGGTATAACAGGATAATAGAAATCAGAAATTTAATCCCTTCCGCAACCCAGGCATAAGAAGCTTTATCCATGAGCGAGGTCATACTAAAGACTGCAGCAAAAATATAAAGGCCATACAGGAATGCACCCGGAAGACCGATCTCCGCGAATCTGAAAAATAAAAACAGTGAGAGCACAAGGATCACCCACCACTGAATCCATGACCACTTCAATAACGGTTTTGATATTGCGGAATCATATTTTACGATCCGGAAAACATCACTAATTATAGTAACCGGATATGTAGAAGCTACATCCAATGGCCTCCACCCGGTTGGCATAAACCAGATTTTTATTTTATCACGCCAGTTTCGAGCTTTTATTGCATCAGCGAGGAGCAACCAAAAGTGTTGAAAATTGATCAGAAAAGGATTCCATGTGTGTACCGGTCTCTTGACACCGTACACAGCAGGCACTTCTTCTAATTCAGGCTGAAATGTTCGAAACCACTTGTCCCATAGGATAAAGATCTGACCATAGTTTTTATCAATGTATTCCGGATTGATGGCATGATGCACACGGTGGTGTGATGGTGTGACCATAAGATGCTCCAGCCAGCCCATTTTATTAATAAGCCTGGTATGATACCAGAACTGTGCAAATAATTGAATGGGTGCAATGACTGCGATTACCTGTCCAGGAATCCCGAGAAGCGCTGCAGGAATTAAAAATATTGTTACATACGAGAACACTTCAGATATGCTTTGTCGAAGTGCGCACGATAAATTAAATTCTTCACTACTGTGGTGAATGATATGCCGGTTCCACAAAAAATTAATGGTGTGTTCAAGCCTGTGAATCCAGTATCCTGCAAAATCCTTAGCGACAAATGCGATAACATATACATACCACGCATTCTGAATTTCAAAAAGAGCAACTCGCTCAACCAGCCAGGTATAGCTCACAATCACGATGCTCAAACCAAGCACATCTTTAATAATGTTAGTCACACCGGAACTCATGCTTGAGATCATATCAGGACCCCTGTTGATCTCGATCCCCATACGCCAAGAAATGAGGGCTTCCATACCGATCAGTAACAGAAAGATGGGGATTGCATAAGTTAATGCCTGTGCATAATCTTCCATTGCATTAAAGTTAATGAATGTTGCTGGCTGAGTAGAAGCATCATTTTCAAACCCTCCAAGCTTGCTAATGTAAGTGCAATGATGCTGTTTAAAAAAATAGAATATTCTCTGGGCTCAATTATTCAATTGCGTCGGCACATGCCTCCAGTTGCTGATAAAACTCTTCACCCTTGGCCCGAACGATGGGGCCTTTCAGAAATTGATATAAAGGCACATTGAGATTTTTTCCATTCTTACAGGCAGGAGCGCAGATATCCCATTTACTGTAATTCCATATCTGGGAGCCATCTTTTCGATACCTGACGCGAATAGGGTACATATGAC
>JALYSC010000523.1 GCA_030855005.1 Bacteroidota bacterium
GTATAATATAGACATCACCAACTGCTCCGGTATAATTTGACGGAAGCTGAGCTTCTGTACTCAGAGACCCGACTATTTTTACACCCGTGCCGGCATCACCCTTCTCACCTTTATCGCCCTTGTCTCCCTTGACACCAGAACCAGCAAACAATGCATAGGGCACACTCAATAATTCTGAAGTAGATATGATACTATAACTCGTACCTCCTGATAGATCTGTTTCAGTTCGGATGTAAAATGGTCCTGCCTCCCAATTTATATCTTCAAAAATATAACCTCCACTGGTTGGGATGCCCGAACCGATTTTTAAGCTCAGGAGCCCATTTTGATTGGAGACGGGATTAGGGTTATATATTTCCTGATACACGACACTTCCATTTTCCGAACCCTGAATTATAGATGTGCGGATACCTATAGGGCTGCTTTTAATAAGACGATCAGTAGCGTCACGAATAACAGCCTGATAACTTAATTTTTGTGGGGCTTGACCGAACGCGATATTTATTGCACTAATACAAAAGAAGATGATGACCAATAGATTTTTCATGGTTTGACGATTTTAAAAGTTTTGATTTGTGAGTTTTTGTTTTGAAGGATTAGGAAATAACTTCCGGAAGTTTTATTTAACATGTCAATAATGGTAAACGGACCCAAAAGTCTTTCCTGAAGTATGAGTCTTCCTGAGATGTCGATGAGTGAATATTCAAGCCCCTGCCATGCATCAGCTATATAGAGATGGAGATAATCATCTACGGGATTAGGATGCAGGCTTGCTGTAATACGCAATAAGGGTGGAGATACTGAAGTGATCTCAGAAATTTCATAGGGATGCTGGAGTCCCTCCGATACCGAGCCTTCCTCAGTAAACACCGATGAGTAATCCAATCGCCCGATGGAATAACTAATGCTACCACTTGAGCCTGCAGTATCTCCGCCATTGACCACGAGACCTAATTGTGCATTCATCAATACCGGTAGGAAAAAAGAGATTCCTATCGTTAGGAGCGTTTTGATTTTTTTAGTTGACATAGGTGCAAATTTTAACAATGATGAACTGGTTTTTTTAATCATAATGAGAGCTATGTTTTTATTTCACTGTTTTCTATCAGATTGATTGGAGGTGATTAAAAACTTGCTTTATGCCTCCTTGAAAGCTTTGCCGTCATTCCATTATGGAGTAGGATAACATTATTCCTTTTATCTACCTGCAGGATATAATGGGTATTTATCAGATAACTTGCATGCGTTCGCCTGATCGCCCGATGATGTATTTCAGAAGCCCAATACTTAAGTGTGCGACAAGAGAGGATTTTTGATCCTGAAGTCAAATAGAATTTGGAGTAATTACTTTCTGACCTGATCATTAGGATATCAGCGATACGGATATGGCACTGAACTCCTCTGTTGTATAGGGAGATGAATGAATGGTCAGGATCTATTTCAATTTGGCGACTCATTTGGGTCAGTCGCTCATGCAGCAGGTGGAGTTCTTCCTGAATCCACTTCGCATCTACAGTAGAGCCTGGTAAAAATGATTGTTCAGGCAGTATTTGGTAGCTTTTATTCATTTCGTAGGGATAGCCCTGCGTTCGAAATGGATACTGCAACTACAGCAACTTTCCTTCGGCTGCTAAGGTGGATTGATTATTTACCAGACTAAGATTTGGTTTCATAAGGTTTGTAGCATTTACACTACTTAGTAACCTGAATCCAAAATTCTTAACACGTTTTCTTAGTAATTGGGGAAAAATGTTTTTAAATGGTAATAAACATCTGGATAGAGTTATTCCATGAGCACAAAGCCAGCCCAGTAAAAAGGTTCATATCGTTTCTGCCTCATCTTGTCCTGCGCAAACTTTAAAGCCTGTCGGGCTGAGAGTTTTTGTTCCAGGTAACCTTTGTAAAAAAGGTCCATCAGTTCATACGTTTGAAAATCAGGAATCTGCCACAAGGAAGTTATGACTTGATTTGCTCCTGCAATCTTAAAAGCACGTTGCAAACCAAATACACCTTCGAAACCTTTGATATCTCCAAGTCCTGTCTCACATGCACTTAATACCACAAGATTAGTATGATCCAGTTTAAGCTGACTAATTTCATAGGCTGTAAGTATGCCTTCATTAGAATAGGTTGATTCTTTCGTTTGCAGCCAGTAAGGATTTACACCGGAAAAGAGTAAGCCACTTCTGAGCATAGAATGGTTGCTGAGTTTAAATACATAATCTTCCGATAGCCTGGAGTCTGATATAGATGCGTCAGGCTGTGGAAAGAAAAACCCATGAGTCGATATATGAAGAATGGATGGCGAGACATGATCCGGAGCAAGACTGCCTTCTTCTTTTAGCATAATTTCAGTTCCTGCAAGCCCGGAGTACAAATTCACAGAGTATCCCTGCCTACTAAGTTGGACATTGATATCATCTGCCTCTCTCTCTGAAAAGGGCAGATATGGCC
>JALYSC010000524.1 GCA_030855005.1 Bacteroidota bacterium
GTATAGGTCTGCCTGTATATGTCCTTAATGAAAAAAGCAGCAGAGTCCTGCGAAATCTGACCACTTGCAACTGCCGGAAGTAAACTTAAAATGAAAAGGATTCGAATAACCATGTGGTATAATTTGGAAGGAGCGAAGGTATAATTTGGAACCCATCTAAATTATTTTTTGCTTTGTGCTCTTTCCTCCACCCGATGGTAGCTTTGTATCGCAGGACTATTGCTGTTTGCGAATGCCTCCAGGCTGGTTTTATAAATTTTGTCAACCTATGAATTGGTTTGTACGATTTCTCACCTCATCCCTCGGACAGAAATATATCATGAGCCTTACAGGCTTGTTTTTGATCTCCTTTCTGATCGTCCATCTCAGTGGCAATCTGCAACTAATGGCAGATGACCAAGGTGAATCCTTCAATATATACGCGGCTTTCATGTCTCACAATATGATTATCCGTGTTATATCGATTGGATTATACACGTTTATAGTATTACATGCGATCCAGGGAATTCTTCTTACTATCCAGAACAGGAAGGCAAAAGGATCCAAATACAAAGTCGGCCGTCCTGCGGGTACCAATTGGCCTGCCCGTAACATGGCGCTATTGGGCATTCTGATTTTCGCTTTCCTCTGCCTTCATATGGGTGATTTCTGGTGGAAAATGCGCTTTACCGATGATTTGCCCATGGTGACATACCCGGGACACATCGATCCGGTGCAGGATATATTTACCCGGGTGCATGTTGCTTTCCAGGAGCCCTGGGTTGTTGGTGTTTATCTGATTGGAGTATTCGCACTGGCATTACACCTCATCCACGGATTTCAAAGTGCCTTCCAGAGTCTTGGCTTAAATCATAAAAGATATACACCCCTGATCAAGGGCATCGGCTGGATTTTCTCCATAGTCGTTTGCCTGGGATTTGCGTTGATCCCATTGTATCATTTTTTCAATGCATAATAGAATAGTTAGATCATCAACCGTTTTTTATAAAAGCACCTCCGTATATGAAATCATTGGATGGTAAAGTTCCGGAAGGATCGATCGAAGAAAAGTGGGAACACTATAAAGCGACGATTCCTCTAGTATCCCCAAATAATAAAAGACGTCTTGATGTCATAATTGTCGGCACCGGTCTGGCAGGTGCATCAGCAGCAGCAACACTCGGTGAGTTGGGCTACAATGTGAAGTGTTTTACATTTCATGATAGTCCACGCAGAGCACATAGTATTGCTGCACAGGGAGGTATCAATGCAGCAAAAAATTATCAGAATGACGGAGATAGTGTCCATCGTTTATTTTACGATACAGTAAAGGGTGGTGACTATCGTTCTCGTGAAGCTAATGTGCATCGTCTTGCAGAAGTCAGTACGGATATCATCGATCAGTGTGTCGCGCAGGGCGTGCCTTTTGCACGAGAATATGGAGGTCTGTTAGAAAACAGATCCTTTGGAGGTGTACAGGTATCACGTACATTTTATGCACGAGGCCAAACTGGACAGCAATTGTTGTTAGGTGCCTATTCTGCATTATCCCGCCAGATCTCATTAGGTACGGTTGAAATGTACAATCGTCATGAGATGATGGATGTCGTGATGATTGATGGTAAAGCTCGTGGTATCATCGCACGTAATTTATTGACTGGAAAACTCGAAAGATATTCTGCTCATTGCGTGGTTCTCGCTACGGGTGGTTATGGCAATGTGTATTATCTCTCCACTAATGCCATGGGATGTAACGTCTCTGCTGCATGGAGAGCTGTCAGACGTGGGGCTTATATGGCGAATCCCTGTTTTACACAAATACATCCAACCTGTATTCCTGTCTCCGGCGACTATCAGAGCAAACTCACATTAATGTCAGAGTCGCTGCGAAATGATGGTCGTGTATGGGTTCCAAAAAACAAATCAGACGTTGAAGCTATTCGCTCACGTAAAATATTGCCTTCAAGTCTGAAAGAAGAAGACCGGGATTATTATCTCGAGCGCCGATATCCTGCATTTGGAAATCTTGTGCCAAGAGATGTAGCATCACGCGCTGCCAAGATTGCATGCGATGAAGGATTTGGTGTGAATCAAACAGGTCTTGCTGTATTTCTTGATTTCGATACTGCCATCATGCGCTATGGAAAATCAGATGCTAATGCACAAGGCATGCATAATGCAGACGATGCCACGATTCGCAAATTAGGGGAAGCAAAAGTGAGTGAACTGTATGGCAACCTTTTCGAGATGTATGAAAAGATATCAGGCGAAAATCCATACAAGACACCAATGATGATCTATCCGGCTATCCATTACACTATGGGTGGATTGTGGGTAGATTATAATCTGGAAACCAACATTCCAAATTTGTTTGCTCTTGGTGAATGTAACTTCTCCGATCATGGGGCTAATCGTCTTGGTGCAAGCGCGCTGATGCAGGGTCTTGCAGATGGATATTTTGTATTGCCCTATAC
>JALYSC010000121.1:0-5266 GCA_030855005.1 Bacteroidota bacterium
TTAGTGTACTTCTTTTTCATGTTCATAATTACAAATTTTTTATTGTAATTATGTCCGGGTATTTAGGGGGCTAAAACAGTGGGTGCTCATGTGATTCTGTTATCCTCTGATACTATGCTCCAGACATCCTGTGCTCTTAAAAAAAATAGGGGCACCAGGCATACACCAGGCACCCCAAAAACCCCAAAAAACCAATTGAAAACTATATCCTGACGATCTGAAAGGCATACCTCAGATCGAAACCATCGATAGAATACGCTGACGCAGTTGTAGAGTTGGAAATCCAAATCTTCTAACCCTATCTACGAGTGAAACTATCCCTGACGGCTGGTAACTAACTGTTAATGGATTTGGATAGCGAGCCTAACACAATTCAATCATGGACGATTGGACCAGCTTCAATCTGTAATGCATTGAGAAGTCATTACCTTTGAAATCATCTTTGAAAACAATGTCCAAGCTTAAGACCAGGTTTGTTTGTTCGAATTGCGGAGCTGCTTCTACCAAGTGGATGGGCCGTTGTCCCGAATGCAATGAATGGGAAACTCTTGTAGAAGAAGTGGTCAGTGCTAAGCCTGCCTCAGAACTCCTTAAGAAAAAACAAAAAGAAAAATCAATACCAATTCTGCTTGAAGAAATCAGCAATGAAGCTGAGATCAGAATAGGAATGAAGGATCCTGAACTATCACGAGTTCTGGGAGGAGGTATCGTACCTGGATCCGTTATCCTGATGGCCGGTGAACCCGGTGCAGGAAAATCGACATTGCTACTTCAATTGGCACTGGATCCATCGTTAAAGATGCTGTATATCTCAGGTGAAGAAAGTGCCTCTCAAATTAAAATGCGTGCTCAACGTCTCGGCATCCAGAGTGATCAATGTCATATCATGGTGGAGACGGACGTCAATAATATCGCAGAGGCCATCCGTAAAATAAATGCTGGCGTGGTGGTGATTGACTCCATTCAGACGATGTATACACCTGAACTAGAATCCGTACCCGGAACCATGGGACAGATACGTGAATGCAGTTACAGATTGCAACAACTTAGTAAAGAAACAGGCATCACTATTTTCCTGGTGGGACATATTACAAAAGAAGGTGACATCGCAGGGCCAAAACTAATGGAACATATTGTTGATGTTGTTCTGCAATTAGAAGGAGACAGACATTATAATTTCAGATTACTGAGATGCGTTAAAAACAGATTTGGATCCACACGAGAGATCGGGATTTATGAAATGAGAGGTGCAGGATTGATGCCTGTTGAAAATCCTTCTGAGTGGTTAATTCCGGCGGATCATCAACACAGGACTTCCGGTACTAGTATCGCTCTTGTCATGGAAGGATACAGACCGTTTCTTATAGAGACACAAGCGTTGGTGAGTACTGCTGTTTATGGTACTGCGCAAAGATCTTCTGCAGGTTATGATGTCAGGCGACTTCATCTCATGCTTGCGGTACTTGAAAAGCGATGTGGTTTTTTCTTTGGCAACCAGGACGTATTTGTCAATGTGGCAGGAGGATTGAAAGTAAGTGAACCAGCTATTGATCTGGCTTTGGTGGTAGCATTGGTTTCATCACTGCAGGATATTCCAATACCGAGAGATGTTTGTTTTACCGGAGAAATAGGACTGTCAGGAGAAATCAGACCTGTTCAGCAACTTGATAAGCGAATCTCGGAAGCACTACGAATGGGATATCAGAAAATTTATGCCCCCATTGCTTCGCCTTCACAGGAAAAGAAAAGAAACTCTTCAGTTGTGCAGGTTAGGTTATTGCGTGAATTGTTTGAAGAAGTGTTCGGATAAGAAATTAGATTCGCCATCCCAGTTTTAATGTTCCGGACATGACAGGTCGCCAAACGTCTTCAACATATTTATGGCTGAATTTTCTTTGACGACTTCTGGGTTCCACATCCTGTAATTCAAAGGGATTTAAAATTCCATAATATCCATTTTGGATACTGATGACTCCCAATCCGGCAGACAATTCAACACTGAATCTTTTTCCTAAATAGAATTCATATCCTGTGTCCAGGATTAGTCCTAAACGGGATCGCTTGTAATAAGCGGCATCATAAAGGGTAGCTATTTTTCGGCCGATATCATAAAACACATCCTGAGAATAGTGTTTTTTTGATTTATCAAACACCAATTTGCCACCCACAAAATATTCGCCAATTGCATCAGGAAATATCCACTTCATTCCGGCCTGAACACCATAGTAATCGTAATAGTCAGAAGGATCATCTCGATGTGATCTCTGAGCCAAATCATATCCTCGATGCAGCGATATATTGATTGAATAATGCTCAAATTTTTTCTCTACTCCCAGTCCAAGCCTTGGATAATTATAAAACACAGGCAATGATTCCAGCTTGATTTGCCATGCCTTGTAAAAAGGTTTTTCATCTTGTCCTTCCAGCGCAATAGATATGAGACAAAGTCCTAAAGAAAGGATAAAAGTTTTCATTGCCATGTGAGTGGAGATGATATGGCTCTAAATATGTATCCATTATTATCCTCTAATTCGACTCTGAATGTGTACTCATCTGGTATCGCTGGCCGGGAATTAAAGAAGAGATACAAGTATAATCCATAAGAAAAATCATCTCCCTTCTTTGGCAGTAGATCCAAAAATTCATTCAATGTCAATTTTTCCTCACGGTATCCTCCATACTCCAGTTTGGATGCAATATTATCTCCGGCAGGAACACCATAAATTGGGTTATCAGCGAAAACGCGGATATCAGTAATCTCATTAGCCAATAGAGGATCTCCGGGAGAAAAAGCCCATGCTTCACTTATGGTGCCATCAAAAGTATTTTCTGAAAAATATTCAATATCGGGTGTGATCACCAGAACCATAGAATCAGTTACGACTGTGACCGGATCATCAAGTAGCAGATTTGTAGCCGGATCTAAAAAATCAAGCCGATGTATACCCCTAATAGCAGCATAATCCGGTCCCTCACACGCCGGAATGCCAATCGTCAACACTAGCGTGAAGAATAATACCATGATAGGGCGTAGTCTTCCTTTCATTTGCGGTACTTTTATTGAAGTAAACTTATCACTTCATAACGACAGAATGGAATCATTTATGGGTAATGGATGTAAGAATGTTTAATTGAAAGGAATTTTCTTGGACACGCTAGAAACATCAGATACAAGCTATCCGCATATTGTTTTCTATGACGGAAATTGTCCTATGTGTAATGCATGGGTTAAGCAAATATTAAAAGCTGACAAAAAAGCAAAAATAAAATTCACTCCCCTGGAAGGCACGATGGCACATCAGATCCTCAGCCCCATTTTCGCTGAATATCTTCTCCAGAATACTATTGTGTTCTATAGTCAGGGACAAATTTATCTGCGTAGCAGCGCTATTCTGGAGATATTTAGGATGGTTGGTTTTCCGTTAAATTTCCTTTCATTTGGAAAGCTTGCACCGTTGTTCATCAGGGACGGCATATACAAATGGATAGCTGAAAGACGATATCGGTACGGACCACGGTACGATAGTTGTCCCCTCCCTCCACCTGAATGGAAAGACAGGTTTATATAAAATCTAAACTCCTGAAATAAAAATCTATGAGCCGAATAGGATAATTAATCGGCTCAAAAAATCGGAAAATATGAGCCGAATAAATTGTATATTCGGCTCATGAGATATAACTGGCAGCGGGCAGACTGGCCTCAATTCAGGTACCAGGAGAAAGAAGTTCAAAAAGACGTTTTGGATTTCATTCAGAAAATAGGGCGACTCGGAGGCATGGTCGAATCACTAGATGAAAAAACCCGCACAGAAACCATGCTCGAACTCATGATAACAGAAGCCATCACCACTTCTTCAATAGAGGGAGAGTATCTGTCACGTAAAGATGTGATATCGGATACGAATTTAAATTGACAGTCTTCAAGGAAAGTGAAACATTAGGAGCAGGAATCGGCTTGTCACTTGGTTATAATAGTTCTAGGTATGGATACGATTCAGGAGATTTGGTTTTTCCTGAAGATGCTTTATCAGGAACTAAGTCTACACTAATAGCTGATAATAAAATAAAAGCTATTCCATTCGGGTTTGTTTTGAGATATTATTTAGCTCATTCGGATGTGTTTATAGAAATAAGTCCTGCAACAGAAATTGAAATTTCAAATAAATCTCACCAAGAAATTCATTTTGGATACGATCCTGGAGTGGTTGAAATTTCAGATAATAAGGATGAAATCTATGAATCTGGAAACAGGGTAGGTTTAACTTTATCTTTTGGACTTAAGCCCACTAAATCCAATTTCGGATTTAGTTGCGGAATTAATTATGGTTTATCAAAGCACAAATACTATTATACAGGATGGAATATTAGAGTTATAAAATTAAATGGACTCTTTACTTATAATTTTTAATTATTCGGCACCTCCTTCAAATGATGTTGAATTAGGACATGGCAAGTATTTAAAAACATAACTAAAAACATCACCTTCAAAACCTATTATACCAACTTTTTCTCCACTATTTCGGTCAAGAATTTTATGTTGAATAAAATTTTCTACAACATAACATTCGGTTTTAAAAGTATCAACAAATGAAAATGGCATTAATAATGAATCAATGTTTTTAATTGAAATAATTATTAGAGTATCTAATATCTCTACGTTTGATGTTGCTTTGAAATGCATACTTTGAGTAGGATCAGCATTACAAGTTAATACCCTGCCAACAAAGCTCCTCCCATCATATTACTGAATGTCACAGGACCCTTTGATTTCTGGATCACAAGATGTGAAACTTAGAATCATAATGGCCCCTAATATTAATTTATTCATTTTTTAGATTTCTAACGTAACTAAGATAATATCTGTTGTTGATGTAATGTAATAAATTTATAATCTCTTGAAATTGTGTATGTTATTAATAAGATTGTTGTTATTCTCTGACTAATTAGATGCCAAAGAACCACACATGATGAAGACCTATCAAACTCACCAAAGAACGAATACTTCTAGCTGATACTCTACTCGAATGAGATCTCACTCAAGAAACATTCTATGATGAAATATGCCATAGAAGATGAGTTTAATTTGACAATGTTAGTGGATATTAGTTATGATCGGGATATGCTTATGGACAATAGTCGAACCTGGGGTGTAAGAGGTAATAACTATTTAGTAGGATTCTAACAAACTTTACAATAAGGTTAATAGGAGTGTACAAGGAGCTCCCTTTTCTATTATTTGACAAGTCTTACTTTTGCCGCACCTTAT
>JALYSC010000121.1:5276-8085 GCA_030855005.1 Bacteroidota bacterium
GCATAATAGGAAGTTTGTCACTGATTGTCACTTTTGATTGTCACACTTGGGGGTAGAGTAGGTATGACACTCACCTGCAACCTTGTGGCTTAAGGATATCCCAATCACCACAAGTTTTAAAGTGAGTAGCGTGAGGCGGGATTGAACCGCCGACCTTGCGATTATGAATCGCACGCTCTAACCATCTGAGCTACCACGCCAAAATTTCAAAAAAAAGGAAAGAATTGTCGCCTTTTCAGACAGAAAGCCAACAAATATAAGCTCCCAGCCTTAAAAAGGACTGCAAATATAGGGTTTCCCCTGTCATTCTAAAATTCAAATCTGAATTTCGGATAACGTTTAGTGATGCTTTGAGGATTAGTAGATGGGTGATTCAAAATCTCAATTTGTACTATTCCATGCGGCTGAGCCCTGTCCTTGCTTTCTGATGGAGGCTCGATGCGTAACATTCCGGATTGATCTGCAGACAAATGAGATAATATCTTGTGGCAGCGCCCTCAGCTCCTAAGGTTTCGTGAATTATACCACTTTGCAGAGCAGCACTACAGGCAAAATAATAAGGTTCATTTTCTCCGGACTTAATAGTCAAATAATAATAGTGGAGTGCTTCAGGATAAGCTTTCATGGCATGCAGTACACGACCTTTGCGATACAGGTATTCCAATCGCTGTGCACGATGTGTGAGCGTTTCGTAAAATTCATCATTAAGAATTTGTGATGCGCGCTCGTAATATCCGCCATCAAATAAAAACCTCGCACGGAGAAGTTGAGGATGTGGAATTTCCTGCGATTCTGCTTCTTTCATAGCCTGCTGATCTTCATCTGTCTCATCATCACCTTTGATGAGGATCAATTGCATGTAATTAAAATAACTATCGCGGTCATTCTTCAGCAAGCTATGCCAGGCCAATTTTTGATATGCTTCTTTAATGAAGTGAGATCCTTTATTAAAAAGTAAAAAATTTTTAATATAAATATCTGCGTCTTCATCACCACGATAGAGTTTGCATTTGCCAAGCATAAAATCCAGGAATGGAACACGCTCAGCGTTACTGACACCGGCATCGACTGTGAGCACTTTGATTGCAGCATCATTATTTCCAGCAGCTATGTTGAGCGTTGCCATTACATATTGTGTAAGTCGGTTGGCAGGAAGTTTTCCATAATATTTATTCATTAACTCCATTGCGACACCCGGATGATTATAAAGTCTTCCTTCGGCAAGGGCTGTGATTAATATTGTTTCTCCGAAAAACATATTCTCTGAGGGATGACTGCGTTCCAGAATGGTGTGTAATTCTTTGATGCCTTCATCGATGGATCCACTAAGGCTTGTGACCATCGAAACGAGCCAGCGGTATTGATCCGGAATGGCACCAAAAGCAATTTTGACTGCAGCATATAGCCTGAGGTTAGCATCATCATCCGGAAAAAGTTTTTGATTTTTTTTTAAAAGTTTGAATGCTTTATTGACGTCGCTTGCCGCAGCTGAATATTGATTGAGTTGAAGCCTGAGTGCGCATTGATGGAGATGCATCTGACTTTGAATCATCAGTGTCATGGGATTCGATTCTCCGACGACTGCAATTCGTTGCATACGATCTATCGATTTTTCTAAAAATTCTGGCACCTGCCTGAGATCTTCACGGACAAAAATTTTCAGGAACGATGCGTAATCTTCCAGGTAGGGCCATATCAGATTTTCGGGATGCGTGATGGATTGAAGCCTGATAATGGTCAGACCTTCTTCGATACGCAGATCCATGATCATTGCATAAGCCGCTTTGGATTCAGTCGTCCAAAAAATATCGTATTGAGCGCTAAGAATGGATGGACTTAAAATAAGTATCCAGGCACAAACAATCATTCGGATTTGTGCCTGGATACGTTTGCCCACGATGGAATATTTTTATTTACGCTTCTACACCTACACCTGCAATCTCGTTGTCAACGAGTATACGGCCACAATGTTCGCAAGCGATAATTTTTTTGCGCTGACTTACTTCAAGTTGTATTTGTGGGGGAATCTGATTGAAACATCCTCCGCATGAATCACGCTCGATTGCTACAAGCGCCAGACCGTTGCGATAGTTATTTCGGATTCGATGGTATGCTTTCAACAGACGCTCATCAATCACTGACTCGGCTGTTGATGCATTTTTACGAAGCGCTTTTTCTTCCTTTTCTGTCTTTGCAATAATTGACTTTAGCTCATCTTTTTTCTGATCAAGATTTGCTTTCTTGATTTTCAGCTTTTCTTTCACCTCTTTTGTCACTGTAGTTTTGGCAGTGACCTTATCATTATTTTCTCTTGACTTTTTCTCAGCCAACTGGATTTCAAGTTTCTGCATTTCAAGCTCTTTTGACAAGGCGTCAAATTCACGATTGTTTTTGACATCGTCGAGTTGCTTGGTGTATTTTTTGATCAGGTTTTCACCTTCACTCATGCGTGTGGTGAACTTCATCCCTTCTTTCTCAATATCCTTAACGGTTTCATTGAGATTTTTCAAGCGGGTTTCAAGTCCGGTGATCTCATCTTCAAGATCACTCACCTCGATTGGGAGTTCTCCTTTGAGGACTTCGATCTCATCTATTTTAGTATCTATACGTTGCAGGGCGAATAACTGCCTTAGCTTTTCCTCAATACTGATTTCGGTTGTTTTAGCCATATGTTGTTAAGAAAATCAGGTGAAATAATGGACCGGATTGGTGTTAATCCCGGTACAATGGGCGGCAAAAGTAGTAAATTTCCTCGAAATCAGTTCCTGTAACAGGTTGACGGTATATTGTTCACTCTCATAATGACCTA
>JALYSC010000122.1 GCA_030855005.1 Bacteroidota bacterium
GTCCACACCTACTATGATCGAGCGAAGTGTCGCAGAGAAGGAACTTCATTTTCTCACCCAAAACCCGGTGGTCATTAAGTAGCACCACAAGTCGTCATCCCCCAACGATGAAAGACACTAAAAAAGAATTACTGATCAGGGTTTATGTTGTCGCGTTAGCGATGATTGGGGTGGCAGGTCTGTTGTTCTATAAAGCAGCAAAGATATCTGTAGTAGAAGGAGATCAGTGGAGACACATGGGTGACAGTCTCTATCTGAAATTTGTACCCATCATGGCAGACCGTGGCGATATTCTTGCCGCCGATGGAAGCCTAATGACAACATCGTTACCGTTTTTTGATCTGCATGTGGATTTTAGAGCAGAAGGATTACGCGAAAATATTTTTAAAGCAAATGTTGACAGCCTCGCTTACTATCTGTCCACATACGTAAACGCTTCAGTAAGCAAAACACAAATGCGTGACTGGTTAATCCACAAACGCAGAAATGGTGATCGCTATGCATTGCTTGCAAAGAATGTAAGCATACGTGATCTGGAAAAGATTAAGACATTCCCAATCTTCAGACTGGGTAAGAATAAAGGTGGCCTCATCGTCGATCGTAATCATGTACGTGTGAAGCCTTACAAATTATTGGCGAGCCGGACCCTGGGGCTGGATCGTGAGAATGCACAACCCATCGGACTTGAACGCACGTTCGATAGTTATTTGAAAGGAGAAGAAGGACAACGACTGATGCAACGCGTCACCGGAGGAGCATGGATTCCAGTAACGGATCTTGCTGACCTGGAAGGACAACGTGGAGCTGATGTGGTGACTACCATCCAGCCTGAAATTCAGGATATCGCAGAATACGCTTTACTCGAAGGACTCGAAAAAAGTCATGCGGTCAGTGGTACAGCAGTCGTCATGGAAGTAGAGACAGGTGCTATTGTAGCAATTGCAAATCTGGGTGGGAGCAACGGAAACGGTTATGATGAGAATTACAATTATGCAGTAGGCTATTCATCAGAGCCTGGCTCCACATTCAAGCTTGTAAGTATGATTGCCTTGCTTGAAGATAATGGTGCAGAATTAAATACTCCTGTGGACCTGGGTGGAGGTAAAGGAAAATTTTATGACAGGATCATGAAAGATTCAAAAGAACATGGCATCCACATGAGTACACTGGCTGAAGCTTTTGAGACGTCATCGAATGTTGGCATCGCACGACTTGTTCAGAATTTTTATGGACATGATGGTAAAGCAAGTCAGTTTGTTGCAAGATGCAAAGAGATGCACCTGCATGAGCCTACGGGTATCGAACTGGATGGTGAAGGAGCGCCCATGATTAAAAATCCAACAGTCAAGGAAGACCGATGGAGTGGTACAACCCTGCCTTGGATGTCAACCGGGTATGAATGCAAGCAAACACCTTTGCAGACATTGAGATTGTACAATGCCATTGCGAATGATGGAAAAATGATGAAGCCTTATATCGTATCTGCAATCACTCGTGAGGGCAGAACAATCAAAAGGTTTAAGCCACAGGTAGTGGATTCAAGAATTGCATCAACTGAGACGATCGAACAAGTAAAACAATTATTAGTAGGCGTAGTCGAAAGAGGCACCGCCAAAGATTATAAACCGGACTACTACATGTTTGCTGGCAAGACTGGAACAGCACGGACTGATTATTATGATCCGTCAGCACCACGCAAATCATACATGGCTTCGTTCGCAGGATATTTTCCTGCAGACAATCCAAAGTATAGCTGCATAGTGGTCGTGCATGATCCAACGCAGGGTGGATTTTATGGAGCCACATCAGCACTACCCATCTTCCGCAGGATTGCAGATAGGTGCATGGGTATTAACCGAGAATTATTGGCAAAGACAATACTGCCAGACACCAACAAAATGATGGATGGTGTACGATTGGCAGGATGGTGTGAGAAAGATGAGTTGAATGAAATCGTAGATGCTTTGTCACTTGATACACATGTAGAAGGTGATGGTGAGTGGGCAAGACTTGCAGGTGGTGAAGAATTTGAAATGGAAGTGCAGGATGTACTCGATAAAAATCTGATTCCTGAATTATTTGGAATGGGAATACGAGATGCAATTTATCTCCTTGAAAACAGGGGAGTGCATGTGAGATATAATGGGGTTGGACGTGTCAAGGATCAGTCGATCCGATCCGGTCAGCCAATTATCAAAGGTTCAACAATTTTTTTGACACTGGGATGAGTATGACTATCAAAGAGTTGATCGTCAACATTCCGGTGAGAGAGATACGAGGGGAAGTAAATCTTGAAGTAAGCTCGATTCATTTTGATTCGAGAGAAGTAACTCCGGATTCAGTCTTTATAGCCGTAAAAGGTAAGACAACAGACGGACACAAGTTCATTGACATAGCGGTTGAACGTGGCGCTTTATGTGTGATTGCAGAGCATATCGAAAGACGATATGATGATGTGTGTGTCATTCTTGTCAACGATTCGGCTTCGGCGTTGGCTCTTATTGCTTCTGCTTTTTACGATCATCCTTCAAGGGATTTGGTAATGGTAGGAGTAACAGGAACAAACGGAAAAACAACTGTCGCAACATTGTTATACAAACTCTTCACAGATCTTGGATATACATGCGGGTTGTTGTCGACGATTGAAAACAGGATAGGAGAGGAAGTCGAGCCCACAGGTTTTACTACACCTGATGCATTAGTGATCCAGGAGACATTGGCCCGTATGGTTGCGAGAGGATGTTCGCATGCCTTTATGGAAGTGAGCAGTCATGCTCTTGACCAACGGAGAGTAGAGGGGATCAAATTTGATGGAGCGATTTTTACCAACATTACACATGATCACCTGGATTATCATGTTGATTTTGCAAACTACATAAAAGCGAAAAAAATATTTTTTGATGGATTGAGTGCTCAGGCCTTTGCCCTGATCAATACAGATGACAGACATGCTGACGTCATGGTACAGAATACTGTTGCTAAGGTCTCAAATTACAGTCTTACCAAAATTGCAGATTATAAAGCCCGAGTGATTGAGAATACAATCGAAGGCCTACATCTCGAACTGAATGGCATCGAGTTGCATGTACGATTAGTTGGAAAATTCAATGCTTACAATCTCCTGGCCATTTATGGCTCGGCCATATTACTGGGAGAGGATGATGCGGAAGTAATGACTGCGTTGAGTAAACTGGAACCCGCAGAAGGTCGATTTGATCTTGTGTCCGGACGAAAGATGATCAATGCAGTAGTCGATTATGCCCACACGCCCGATGCATTGCAAAATGTCCTGAGCACTCTACTCCAAGTTAAACAGCCCGGATCACGCCTCATCTGCATTGCAGGTTGCGGAGGTGACAGGGACAGAACCAAACGTCCTGAGATGGCACGCATCGCGGCGATGTACGCTGATCAGGTCATTCTCACTTCTGATAATCCTCGCACAGAGAATCCGGAATTTATTCTTGATGAAATGTGGGCTGGGGTACCGAAAGAAAAACAAGATCAGGTGATGAGGATTACTGACAGAAAGGAAGCGATACGAACAGGAGTGCACATGGCAAAGACAGGTGACATCTTGTTAGTGGCAGGCAAGGGACATGAAAAGTATCAGGAGATACACGGACAACGCTATCCATTTGATGATAAAAAAGTGCTGGCGGAAGCGCTGGCATAGAAGGTATATAAGATAGGTTCTATTATCATTCTCAGGTTGGTTTTAGCAGTTGCAGCGGGTGAAAGCTAGGAGATAAAGATTTCCAGGTCACCCGCTAGCATCTGCACTTTCCAAAAGAATAACCTAACAACAAAACGAAATCGACAGAAGCAAATGCTTTATCACCTCTTTGAATATCTGGACAGCGAATTTGATCTACCCGGTGCAGGGTTGTTCAGGTTCATCAGTTTCAGAATGGGTGTCGGCATCATGCTCTCATTAATTATATCCTTGTTACTCGGTAACAGGATCATACGTTCTTTGAAAAGGATGCAGATAGGCGAGACAGTACGCGATCTTGGTCTGGAAGGGCAAATGCAAAAACAGGGGACACCTACTATGGGTGGACTTATCATCCTGTTGGCGATCCTGGTGCCTTCGATTTTATTGGCACGACTTGATAATGTCTATATCATTCTGATGTTACTCACGACAGTATGGATGGGGGCGATTGGTTTTATAGATGACTATATCAAGATCTTCAAAAAGAACAAACAAGGATTAAAAGCTAAATTCAAATTGTTCGGTCAGGTTGTCCTTGGATTAATCATTGCTGTAGCGATGCTTTTCCATCATGATGTAGTAGTCAGGCTCACACCTGAAGAAGCAGCAGCAAATGGTTATGAAGTTGTTAGCCATGTTCAAATTCATGATGCGAGTGTTGAAGGCGAATGGAAGGACATGGTGTATTGTAAATCATCACTGACCAACGTTCCTTTTTTCAAAGGGAATCAATTCGACTATAAGACGTTACTCGATTTCTTTGGTATGAATGGTAAGAATTTAGTGTGGATTATTTTTATCCCCATTACCATCATCATAGTCACAGGAGTTAGTAATGGTTCTAATCTGACAGATGGACTTGATGGATTAGCTACAGGTGTATCGGCCATTATTGCTTTGGCACTTGCTATTCTCGCATACGTGAGTGGCAATACCATCATTGCAGATTATCTCAACATACTATATATACCCTATTCGGGAGAGCTAGTAATCTTCAGTGGATGTTTCCTTGGAGCTTGTATAGGTTTCCTCTGGTATAATTCTTATCCGGCGAAAGTATTTATGGGAGATACAGGAAGTCTGACATTGGGTGCAATCATCGCTGTCATGGCGATTTGCCTGAGAAAGGAATTATTGATCCCGCTGTTATGCGGCATTTTCCTGGTTGAAATATTATCCGTGATGATTCAGGTTTATTATTTCAAATACACGAAACGTAAATACGGAGAAGGAAGACGCATATTCCGTATGTCACCGCTGCATCATCATTTTCAGAAACTGGGTATGCATGAAGCCAAGATCGTTACGCGATTTTGGATCGTGGGAGTGATGCTCGCGGTATTGACACTGATCACATTAAAAGTAAGGTGATCAGATTATGAAAGTAGCAATACTTGGTGCAGGCATTAGTGGCATTGGCGCAGCGATTTTGGCTAAAGAAAGAAAGCACGATGTGCTGGTGAGTGATGGTGGAGAAATTGCCGACGAACGAAAAAATATATTAAATAAATATCAAATCCCTTTTGAAGAAAAGGGGCATACACTTGAAAAATTGGTGGCTTGTGACATTATCGTCAAGAGTCCCGGAATTCCAAATGATAGTTCTATTCTTCAGGCTTTAAATGTGTTGGAGAAAGAAGTGATCGGTGAAATTGAATGGGCTTACCGCAATGTAGATGGGAAGATCATCGGCATCACAGGAAGTAACGGGAAAACAACAACAACCGGATTATGTCATCACTTGCTGGTGTCTGCAGGAATCAATGCAGCTAAAGTGGGTAATGTCGGTGAAGGTTTTTGTCACTACTTGGCAGAGCATCACGCAGACTGGTATGTATGTGAACTAAGCAGTTTCCAACTGGAAGATGTCATCACATTCAGACCGGACATAGCTGTGATTCTCAATATCACACCAGATCATCTGGACAGATACGATTACAATATCGATCTGTATGCGGAAGCAAAAATGAGGATCGTAGGTGAGATGAGAGAAGAGGATACGGTGATCTACAATGCAATGGATCCAATCACGGTGACGAAAGTTATAACGGCACAGATTCAATCCAAGATGTGGAACATCAGGGAATCTGATCTGATTGGAGATGATAAAGTTTTTGTCAAAGCTGATTTGATTCTGGACATGTCGACTTCACGATTAATGGGAAGACATAATCAGGTCAATTTGATTGCAGCATCGAGAGCAGCTCTTCTGGCAGGATGTCCAGAAGAAAGTCTGCAATCCTCGCTGGAGTCATTTGTCAATGAGTCACACCGTATGGAAATATCCGGTGAGATGCATGGTGTGAAATACATCAATGACAGTAAAGCCACAAATGTAGATGCAGTCTACTATGCGTTGGGGTCTATGAAAACTCCCGTGATATGGATTGCAGGTGGATTGGATAAAGGAAATGATTACGGGGCCATTATGGATCTCGTGCAAACAAAGGTGAAGGCATTAATCTGCCTGGGCCTCGATAACTCGAAACTTTATGAATCTTTTTCGGCAAAGGTCAACTACATATCAGAAACTACAACGATGCACGAAGCAGTCCGTCGAGCTGCTTCGCTTGCGTCTCCTGGTGATACAGTTTTGTTGTCGCCGGCATGTGCCAGCTTCGACTTGTTCCGGGATTATCGTGACAGAGGCAACCAGTTTAAACATGAAGTAAGCGAACTATAAATGTACAGAGCAATACATATAGCAAAAAATCTCAAAGGTGACCGTGGTATCTGGGTCATCGTTGCGTTGCTATGCCTTATGTCTGTATTGGCGGTCTATAGTGCTACAGGAACGATTGCATTCAAGTATAATGGAGGTCATGCTGAGATTCACCTGATCAAACACGTGGTGATTGCGATGGTCGGAATTCTTCTTTGTTATATGTGTTATTCGACACACTACTCAGTGTATTCTAAACTTGCTCCTATATTGTTAATAGCATCTATCCCCCTGTTACTCTATACCATGTTTTTCGGTCCGGAGATTAATGAAGCGCGCAGGTGGATTTCGATTCCGGGCATAGGATTGAGTTTTCAAACTTCTGATATTGCTGCGATTGCATTGATCATGTATATCGCACGATCATTGTCAATGAAGCAGGAAGTGATTAAGGATTTTAAAAGTGCCTTCTTGCCACTGATGTTGCCTGTCATTGTGATATGTGGTCTGATTGCACCTAATAATCTTAGTACGGCAATGTTACTTTTTATGACCTGCATGACGTTGATGTTTATTGGAAGGGTTCATTTAAAATATATTGGATTACTGGTGCTACTCGGCGGTCTCTTTCTTGGGGGTCTTGTGCTGGTAGGATCCATATTCCCTGATGCGGTCCGTGTTGCAACATGGACAAGTAGAGTTGGAGAATTTTTTCATAATACAGATGGCGGATACCAGATACAGCAAGCAAAGATTGCGATTGCAGATGGTGGATGGTTTGGAGTGGGGCCGGGATTGAGTACACAACGTAATTACCTTCCATACTCCTATGCGGATTTTATCTATGCAATCATATGTGAAGAGTATGGATTGATTGGAGGAATGGTGATCATCTTTTTGTTTTTATTACTTTTTCTCAAATGCACATCGATCGTGACGAGAAGCCCGAAGACATTCGGAGCATTACTAGCGATGGGATTGTGTCTCAATATTGTCATCCAGGCTTTTGCCAATATCGCAGTATCAGTAAATCTCGTCCCTGTGACAGGATTGACTTTACCGCTGGTAAGTAAAGGTGGGTCGTCTATGCTGATTACATTCATGGCGTTTGGGATGATACTAAGTGTAAGCCGGTACATAGAGCAATCTGCCGGTGATGTTGGTAAAGTTGAAATCAAACCTCTCGATGAAGATCATCATTAGTGGTGGTGGCACTGGAGGTCATATATACCCGGCTATTGCGATAGCCGATGCGTTGAAAAGACGCGACCCGCTCATTGACATATTGTTTGTAGGTGCGAAAGGAAGAATGGAGATGGAGAAAGTACCTGAAGCCGGATATCCCATAGAAGGGTTATGGATCAGTGGAATTCAGCGCAGATTGACATTGAGTAATCTCGTATTTCCTTTCAAAGTAATAGATAGCCTTTGGAAATGCCATTCGATTTTGAAATCATTCAAACCCGATGTGGTAGTAGGAGTTGGTGGATATGCTTCGGGGCCAGTAGTGAGAGCTGCAGCTTCAAGAGGAATTCCCACAGTGTTGCAGGAACAGAATAGTTATCCGGGAATGACAAATCGGATTCTTGCGCAGAAAGCAAAGAAAATATTTGTGGCATATCCGGGGATGGAGAAATTTTTTCCAAAAGAGAAAATTGTTGTTAGTGGAAATCCAATGCGAAGCAATCTTGGAAAGAATATTTC
>JALYSC010000123.1 GCA_030855005.1 Bacteroidota bacterium
TAGGCAGAAAAACATTTGGTGAAAGCAAGAATCTGCGTGAGCTGATTCGCCGCACTTTTACACGTGAACACTGGCGCAGGATGAAGGCATCCGGAAAGATTATAGTTGTGACTGCTTCCAATCTTACACATAATGTGGTTGAATACAAATTTGCTCGTGATTACGGGTATGAAGAATTTTGCGATTGGGTATGGATTTCGTGCAACCTGGTTCCATTCATGAGTCTTGTCAATAAGAATGGAAATGAATATGCTGACGGTGGATTTGGTAATCCGATACCTATCCAGGAAGCTATTAATCTGGGGGCTACAGAGATCGATGTAATTGCATTGCAACCTCGGCATAGATCACTCATCTCCCCGCCAGCTACCAATGCTTTTATGTTGCTGCTGAAGACCTTCAATTTTATGCAGTATCAATTGGCGCGGGATGATATCAGTGTTGGACTCGCTGAAGCAAGGTCATCAGGCAATAAAATTAGGTTGATTCATACACCCACCGAGTTGACTGATAACAGCTTTATTTTTGACCCTAACCAGATGTCAAAGTGGTGGAAAATGGGCTATGAACATGCGCGGAAAATCCATGATGAGGGATTTTGGCATACTTAATATAATCTTAACCTTTACCAGTCGATAAGACTGGAACCTTTTTTGTTATCTTTTGTCTATCGCCATTCACCAATTAACCAATTTTCACAGGGTATGAAACTCCAAAACGATTACCTGTACTTTAAAGACGAGATTTTCCCTCCAATGCCTTTTGATATTCGACTTAGTCTTGAGCGTATATTCCAATATTGGGAAAATAAAGCCAGTCAGGGTTCTCCTTCCGAACAAATCCATGCTAAAAGTATACTCGATGCAGTAGCTCACGCAGCAGTACTTCGTCATCCTATTAGTGACATCCAGCTTATTGAAACATACGCAGCAGAAATCGAAATATTACTCTCTGCTATGTTTCCCGATATTTTGTCAACTAACGAGATCAAAGCAGCAAGTCTACCTTTCTATCCGGTGCTATTCAATATGTCCAAGCGCATGAAGGGCATTATTCAGAAAGCAGGGCCTGACTTCCAGATGGGTATCAAAGGTTTTGATCCTGATGAATTATATGTTTTGGGATGTTCCTTTCTGATATCCGTCATCTATAAGGTCAATATTAATTTTAAACGTCCGGTTTATTTTGATATTCCTGATCAGGAGTCAGGTATCGAGCGTCATTACCGTGCATTTATTAATGGGGACTTTGGAAACATTATTCCAAAAGAAAATTTCCAGCCATTGTCTCCTGAAGATATTCAGCTATTGATAGATAATAGCCGTGATCTGGAATTGTGGAAAAAAATGATTCCTCCGGGAACCTTCGTCTATGAAGGAGTAGCGCTTATAACTTTATTTGATCAGACTGAAGAAGAAGCGCTTTCCGAATTAAAGCAGCAATTACTCGAGAATAATGCCCTACAGAATGAAGCTTCACTGAATAGATTACAGGATAAACTTGCGCAATATCTCGGTGTTGATAAAATTGAATTGGGCTTTGAAGCATTTGATGAGGAAGGGGCGAATGTAAAAGCATTACATGGCGCCGTGCGGCCGAGCAAATTGCTCGGAGACAATTATGAAGAATCTGTAGAAGAATGTTTCTGTGATTATTCTTTTGAAGCATTGCTTAAACAAAGAGATTTCTTTGCTATTTCCAATGTGCGAGAATTAAAAGATGCACCATCTCAATTCATCAAACGGATGTATGATGTGGGAGTCGGTAGTTTCATTGTAGCTCCGTTGAAATTTAATGATAAGATTATTGCTTTCATCGAGCTGACATCCAGTCAACAGGGTACTTTGAATTCTATGGTGGCAAGTAAGTTGAGAAATGTATTACCGATGTTTACTGTTGCGGTGAGTCGTTCTATAGATAATCATCAGACTGAACTGGAATCGATAGTGCAGGAAAAATATACTTCCATTCATCCTACAGTTTCGTGGAAATTTTTCAGTTCTGCTGAGAAAATCTATCAAAACCGGATTACTGATAATGGAGTGGATACCGAAGACATTAGTTTCAGCGATGTCTATCCACTGTATGGTCAATTTGATATCAGGGGCTCATCTGATGCCCGGAATGCATCAATCCGCCATGATCTCCTAGCCCAATTGGATATGGCTGATGCAGTATTACTAAAGGCTTCAACTTATGACCGGTTACCTATTTATCAGCAGTTGTTATTTCGGATTAATGTTTTCAGGCAGGCTCTTACTGAATCCATCAATGCAGGTGATGAAGTAAAAATTCTTGATTTTATTCATCGCGAATTGGATCCGGTATTTGATCATTTACTGACCATTGCACAAGTTGCACCTGCAGTTAAATCTTATCGCGATGCGCTTGATCCGGTGTTAGGAGTTATCTATCGTCAACGTAAAGAATACGAGACATCAGTGACCATGATCAATGAACGCATTGCGGAATATATTGAAGATCAACAGACTTTAGCACAAAAAATGTTTCCACATTATTTTGAAAAGTATAAAACCGATGGCGTAGAATACAATGCCTACATCGGACAATCGCTTATTCAAAATAAAACTTACCATCCGCTGCATTTGAAGAATCTGAGGTTATGGCAGTTACTTATCACGTGTGGAGTTGAGAATCTTCATGAGGCATATAAACACGAATTACCAATGCCATTAGGCATTACGTCTTTAATTCTTGCTCACAGCAATCCATTGGCGATCCGCTTCAGACTTGATGAAAAACGTTTTGATGTCGATGGTGCTTATAATATCCGGTACGAAATTCTGAAGAAGCGAATAGATAAAGCTTACATCAAAGACACGACAGAACGACTCACGCAACCTGGTAAATTGTCGATTGTATACAGTCAGGATTGGGAAGCTGACGAATACTTGCAGTATTTACAATACCTCCAATCCATCGACTATCTGGACGGTCAGATTGAAAAACTAGAGCTTCAAGACCTTCAGGGAACTTCAGGTCTTCAAGCCTTGCGCGTAGGCATCCGATACGAAGTATCTCCCGATATGCTTATCAAAGAGATGATGCAGGAAAGCCTTGCATAGAACAATCTCTTTGAATGACAGTTGGCAGTTGTTTCAAATGTTTATGCAGAATTTCTGGCTGCATTAATAATTCCAGGCATAGAGCGAGTAATTAGTTTTTTATAAGTATCGGCAAGTGGGTCTTCCGGATCGATCTCTTTTATGCAAATCAATGCATATTGTTGAATTGTCAACAATGGCAGGACGATTCGCTCACGTACATTGATGGATTCGAGGATGGGTTGATTATCTGGCATCAACTGATCTTCGCCGGTAGATTCAATCAATAATTTTTCAGTTCGCTTAAATTCATCATGGATCATATTCCAGATGTTACCATAATGAGAATCTTCAGCCAGGTAGGATGTCAATGGAAAAAAACTTTTTGCCAGTGACTGCATACTATTGCCTACCAGCGTTTGGAAAAAACGCGATGATTGATACAGATTGATCACCGCTGCTTTATAGTGATCAGCAAAGAGATCTTCCAGTGAAGCACCGAAGCCATAGTATCCAGGAACATTTTGTTTAAGCTGACTCCATGATCCTACGAAGGGAATAGCTCTAAGGATTTGTAATGATAGTTGACCACCTGCGCGTTTGTCCGGACGACTTCCAATATTAGACTCACATAATAGGATAAAGTGCCATTATCCTGGAGGTAGTTCAGAAAGTCAGGATGCGTTTTTAATTCAACATAATAATCATATGCGCGATCTGCCATCTTACGCATTAATTTTCGCTGATCGGTAGTCCATTCAGGAGTCTCGCTGGGATACAGATCATTTTCAATACCCGCTGTGAGTAACTGTTCGAGGTTATAGATAGCGAGATCTTTGCTTCCAAAATTCGAACTGATCGTCTGTCCCTGGATGGTTAATTGGATCTCTTTGTTTTCAATTGTTGGACCCAATGATGAATAAAATTTATGTGTATTACCTCCACCACGCGCAGGCGGGCCCCCACGGCCATCAAAAAATATGACCTTGATATTATTAGCGCGTGAGACGGATGTGACTTCTTCTTTGCAGGTATAAATAGACCAGTTGGCTTTCACGTATCCACCATCCTTGGTTCCATCCGAAAATCCGAGCATGACTGTTTGTTCATTACCACGAGCTTTCAGATGGGTTTGATAGGGCTCAAATTGATAAAGTAGTTCCATCACCTGTGAAGCTCCTGTCAGATCATCGATGGATTCAAAAAGTGGGACAATGTCGATAGTATCAGCTGGAGCACCCCAAATCCACTGCGCCAGCACCTGAATCATAAATACATCGAGAGCGTGCCTTGAATTACTGATCACATACCGATGACAAGCTTTGATGCCATTAGTTGTCTGGATATCACGGATTGCCTGAATTGATTCAATGATATCTTTTGAAGTGGGATCATCTGTAATGGTAGATTCAATGCGCCAGTCACATGCGGCAAGGAATTTCATTTTCTCATCGATGTCTGCGGCCTGATATAATTCAAGCGCACCTGCTCCTTCCTTCTTTAGAATAATTTCTTCCACCAGTACTTCATGCTTGCGGCTTTCCTGACGTATGTCGAGGCAGGCAAAATGAAATCCAAATATTTCAACTTTAGTAATAAAACGATCCAGTTGCTCTGCGAATAAATTGTCGTGTTCTTCGTTTAGAATATTGCGTATAGCCTGCAAATCACTTAGCATATCAAGGCTTGAAGCATACCCATCCTCGTCTCCAAGTATTGTCTTTCGCACTTTGGTTCCTACTCCGGATACCTTTTCATACACATGCTGAAAAGTTAATCTCCGCCTGAGTTTTTGAATATCCTTTTCATAACAATCCAGTATCGCAAGCCGTAACTGCGATGCAGTTGAAAATGTGATGTCAGCAGTTACATTCGGATTGCCATCCCTGTCGCCACCCGGCCAGAAACCAAGATCTATAATGTCTTTTTGAGGTAATGGCTGATCAAGTTGTGCTTCAAATTTGGCCACTATTGCAGGCACAGCGTGATAAAATATTTTTCGCAGAAACCATGTAAGGCTGCGGGCTTCATCAAGTGGAGATGGTTTTGAACGATTGACAAAAGGTGTCTTGCCAAGTTGCAAGAGCAGGTCATTTATCTGGTGAATCCTGTTTCCTTTGATGGCATTAGATAAGTCTGTAATGATGCCCAATACAGGACCCGGGTAAAATTGAGTAGGATGCGCTGTCAATACTATCCTCAGTCGGTAATTATTTAATTTTTCAACCAGTTTCTCCTTTAAATTATTGGCTTTTGCTTTCGAAACCAATTCAGCAACTGTGCCCGGACCTTCCAGATCATGCAGATCATCAAATGCAGCATCTTCCACCGCATCAAAGAGGACAACTTGCCGTTCAATATATTTGATGAAATTAAAAAGGAGGTTTAATCTTTCTTTTTGATCGGCGCCCGGAATATGTTCTTCAAAAAAAGAATCCAGGATTTCTTGTGGATGGCCGTTGTGCTGATATTCCTCCTGGCATTTTTCAGACAACAACGGAAGTAATATACCGGTCTGATGAATCAGGTCAAAGGGCAGTCGCAGAAACAAGCTGTTAAACAAATGATACTTAGTGCCTACGTGCCTGTCAAATTTTTTATGTGCTGATGAGTCCATTCTTTTATAAAGATAGCCTTCACATATCCCATTTCGAGCTTTGTCTACTTTAATATATCGCTAACAGTAGAAATAACCTGATAAGGCGAATAGGATCAGCGCCATGGACGAATATTCTCTTGATCCCATTGCTATTCGAGACACAGCTAATGATGAAAAGCGTACTGGTACGATATAAAATACGGTGTACATATCATTTTTGAATCACAAATCACAGGGGTAGAGATGAAAAGTTTATTGTAATCTGTAGATTGCATTTGATTTTGTACTTTAAAAATTACTATTGCCGTTTGGATTGGAATTCTTCAATAAATGGGTTTATTTCTTATCTCACTCTTGAGAAAGGGTTGTCAGGTCATAGCATTGAAGCCTATGAGCGTGATGTGAAAAGACTGGCTGTTTTTATTGCTGAGGAATTAAAAATTTTGTCTCCAATGAAGGTGGAGTCAAAACATATCGAGCAATTCCTCCATGTGCTCAATGAAGTTGAGATCAGTAGTCGGTCACAGGCGAGAATGTTGTCAGGCATTAGATCTTTCTTCCATTACTTGATGATGGAAGATATGATGAGTGCTGATCCCACCGAATTGATACAAGGGCCAAAGCTGGACCAGTATCTTCCGGAAATACTGAGTTATGAAGAGATCAATATGATTCTTGGTACCATCGATCAAAGTCATCCTCAGGGCACGCGTAATGTTGCAATTATTGAGACACTTTATGCATCGGGTCTTCGTGTTTCAGAATTAACAGGACTTAGGATCAGTCATATTTATCCTGACTTGCAAATGATTCGTGTTATTGGAAAGAATAATAAAGAACGACTGGTGCCCATTGGTGAATCTGCATTGCATCATATCCACTTATACCTCGAAGGAGATCGAAACCGAATGATGAATATTGATCCGGCTTCAGCGGATATTTTATTTCTTAATCGCAGAGGCAAAAAACTCTCTCGTGTAATGGTATTTAATATCATCAAGGAAGCTGTCGGTAAAGCGGGCATCACAAAGACCATATCGCCACATAGTTTTCGACATTCTTTTGCTACACACCTGGTGGAAGGAGGCGCTGACCTGCGAGCTGTCCAGGAAATGCTTGGTCACGCCAGTATCACCACGACTGAAATTTATACTCATCTCACCGCTGATTATTTGAGAGAAACGATGAACAGATATCATCCCATGAATCAGCGGAAAGAAGCAAAGTAATTCTATAAGAGGTTGGAGTTATATTCAACACAGGTTTTTCGATGAGACTGCTTTAATAAGTCAGAGTAAAGAATAAGGAGTAGTGAAGTAAGAAATGGGTTCTTGGAGTTATTGCTAATTAATCCGATGAAAATTATCAGTGAGAGTGATGATTTATCGTGAAAACCGATTGGTAGACATGATTGCAGGGAATACTTTTCTATTAAAAAATGGTAAAGAGTAATCTGGGAGATCGCCTGATTGAATTTGCTGTTGCGGTTATAGAGATTGCAGAAAAAATAAAGAAATCAAACGCAGGCATACACTTTTCAAATCAATTGACAAGATCAGGTACAGCCCCTGCATTAAATAATGCCGGAGCAGAGAGCGCTGAATCAAGAAGATTTCATACACATTTTAAAAGTAGTCCTGAAAGAACTTCGCGAGACAAAAGTTAATCTGAGAATAATCCACAGACTTGATCTGTATTCTGATCCTAAACATGTTTCGAGTACCATCTCTGAAAATAAACAACTCATCTCCATCTTTGTCACATCCATCAACACTGCAAAAAAGAACCTTTTTGCCGAGAAGAATTTATGGTTAAAAACTAGAAACCCCGAAAAGAGGGTATAAAGATTTTTTAATCTAAAATGACATCAAAACTTCTGAAAGAAGATTGGTACATTGCTGTTTAAGATATTCCTTCACTATTACTTACTTCGTATTCTGACTTTGTGGACCTGTCTTGATTGCTGAGCGCCGAAGAAGGATTATTCGCTCCAGGTATACCGCCCGATATCATAAAGATCTCTTAATCTCGTCCTGCCTTCTTATCAATCAGGACCTATACTCTCTTCAATCCCTATATTTGACCCCATGTTTTCCCGCTTGTCGCAGTTTTCCCCCTTTCTCCCGTTGATTGCTCTGATGATGGCATCCTGCGCTAGCCCCAGCTCCCCGACAGGTGGTGACCCGGATAAGACGCCACCAAAGATTATCTCGGAAGAATCCACACCTAATCAGCAAACGAATTTTACAGGGAAAGAAGTTGTCATTGTTTTTGATGAATGGGTAACGCTGAAAGATGTGTACAACCAATTGGTAGTATCTCCTATCATGCCGGAAGAACCGGAGATCAAACTCAAAGGAAAAGGAATAATCATAACCCTACCTGACAGTTTAAGTCCAAATACAACCTACACC
>JALYSC010000124.1 GCA_030855005.1 Bacteroidota bacterium
GCTCAGCACAAGTACTTCGGGACGTTACTCCCGCGTATAAGGGACTTTCACCCTCTGGGAATTCTTTCTTTAAAGAATTATATTTACCATTCAAGGCACACACACAGCACCTACAAGAAATTGGCGGTTCAGTGGTTAAATGAAGCTTTGTGCTTCGTATCAAGTTTTGTGGTAGCAGACAGTTTTGTGCTTCGAAATCGCCAACTTCTTGTAGCTGCCAAACGTTATTCCTCATTCACAGTTGATCTATGAGACTATATCTTGACACATCAGTAATTGGAGGATTTTACGATTCTGAATTCCACGAATGGACCAAACCACTTATCGAAGATGTCCTAAGGGGAAAACATATTGCCATAATTTCTGACATTACGATCAAGGAGATTCAAGACGCTCCAAGAAATGTAGTTGAACTCCTTGATCAATTGATTAAATCCTACTCGGAACTTGTTACCAGTAACGACCAGACAGAAATTCTCGCAGCTCAATATATCAACGAAGGAGTATTGAGTAATAAGTCCGTGGAAGATGCCAATCACATTGCGTTGGCAACCATCAGCAATGTTAATGCCGTAGTCAGCTGGAATTTTAAGCATTTGGTCAACATGGATAGGATCCGATTGTTTAATTCCGTAAATTTGAAGTACGGATATGGGTTAATCGATATCAGGTCACCCAGAGAAATTACTGGATTATGAAAACCAAGGAAGAAAAATTTAACGCTGTTGAGTATATGCGGGCAAAGCGCGAAGAATTGAGTCGTTTGCATACTGATAATCCGAAAGAGTATAAGAAGCAATTAGAGGAAATCAGAAAAAAGTACCCAGCAAAGTTTGCCATAAAAAAAAGAAACGAGGCATAACATCGGCTGTGCACCATGGCGGATAATAGATTTTTGAAGATATAAAATTGAGACCGATTCCGTAATCTTAAAATGATTGAATCCTGCAGCGCTACTGCGCAAAGCCCTGATCGTTTTAGGGCATAAAACCCTAACCACTTTTAAATAGCCTTTTCTTTGTTGAAATTGAAGAATATCATGAATAACATTTTACCAAAGACAGCCGGGTGGTTTTTGGGGATCCTTCTATCTGTTTTTATGACTTTCGATCTTAATGCCCAGATGTCCTTGGTTATAAATCTTCCTGATACAATGACGGGAGAAATTAAAATAATTGATTTCTCTAAGGAGGATACCTCTCGAGTGGTTTATTACAAAAAGTTTACAACCAAAAGTATAATTGTGAATATTCAGGAGTCGGACTCGGTATTGAATCTTAATCCCGTATATACATATATTGTTAATGCAAATGGGAATTATTACGAAGGAGGTTTTTCGGGGGAACCGGATTCAGCAGTAATTATTTTGGGTAGAAAGACAAAACATATCTATTCAAGCAGAAGCATTTTTTATAATTTGATGAAACTTGATAGTTTATATTTTGGAGACACCAATCGTCAATACCTAATCGTAGAGGAAATATTTAATCTTCACAAAAATTATCCAAAATCAACATATGTTGATCATATTATTTATAATAACACATCTTCTAACTTAATTTCTGGCGCTGAATTAAATAAAAATGTGTAATTGGCCGATAAAGACTCATATTGGTTAGTTAAGTTGCGAAATCATTTAATTGAAAAGGATTCGACTTTGCGTCATTTTAAGTCACAAATAGAGGAACATAAGGACAAATTAATACTGATCAAATTTTGGGCATCTTGGTGCAGACCTTGTTTAAATGATGATGAAAAGCTAAGCATTCTTAAAACAAAGGGAGAATTTGACCCATTTGTTATTGGCGTTCAAAATGATAAGAAGCCCTTCCCCAAAACCATAAGCTATTTAAACTTCCTGGATAGTTCTCGAATTATTACTTCTTACTATAATGTCGGTGTATTTCCAACCTATATTCTATTGGAGAACGGTATTAATGTGGTGCGAACAACTTCTTTGCAAGAACTGCTTGACTATTACAAACTTCATAAATAAGTTCTATACAATCAAGCACATTTTATATTTCCTTTTAAAAATATGAACTTATTCCAGGTTGTAAAAAATGTAGAACAACGTTGATTTTTAAAATATATTGACCTACGTTTATAGCACATGAATCCTGACTTCGGGTATACCTAAACTTTGAATGCATAAGTCCTTTCATACGCTGCGGCATAGTTATGCCAGGCATTTGTTAGAGGCGGCCACTGACTTACGATTATCCAGGTAATCCTGGGTTATAGCTGCAGCAGGATGACGGAGATTTATGCACGTGTGGACAGACGAAGTTGGCAACAGAGGTAGAGTCCGCATGATGATTTGGGTATACAAGGCAATCCGGCTATCTGCGACAAGCCCGATACTTATCAGGGTTATCCTACGGAAAAGGGGATGATAGGCCTGATTTTGTCAGGGGTATAAACAAGTTATAGCACATTGCTTTTCTACCTGGATTTCAGAATGTCAATCCAAAATTCCTTATTTTTGAATAGACATGACAACAAAGCAGCTCATAGTAGCAATAAATCAGGTTCTTGAACAAGTCCCGGAATCAGCATTGAGGAATGTCCTGGACTATCTCAACAGTGTCAAAGGCAAATCAGAACAAGAAATTAACCGTGCCACTCACTTAAAGAGAGTGCTTGAAGAAGACCGGGAACTACTTGAACAACTTGCCCGGTGATTTCTGTTGACGAGGCTATTCAAATACAAAGTCTTTTGATCGAAATTTTTGGTGGTTCGAAAGGAATCAGGAATAAAGATTCTCTTAAGTCTGCCTTGATTCGTCCTTATCAAACATTCGAACAAACCGTTCTGTACCCAAAACCTGAAGATAAAGCTGCTGCTATCCTTGAAAGCATAATCATGAATCATCCCTTTATAGATGGCAATAAACGAATTGGGTATGTATTAATGAGGATTACATTATTGGAAAATGAAATGGATGTAGATGCTTCGCTGGAGGAAAAATTTGAATTTATTATGAATATAGCAAAAGGGGAAATGAATTTTGAACAGATCCAAAATTGGATACAGTCCAAACTTATAAAAAACGTGCAATAACATGGCCTATCCTCCAGTAGGTATTTTCGCATTGACGATGAATAGTTTTAACTTTGAAGACAACTAGCAAGAGGAAGACTTTGATATACGAGTCCTGCCGTCGAGTAGTCTTGATCGTTATGCGTCATGCGATAGTACTCCAATATAATTTGACCAATTAATAAATGGAAGAAAATACAGACAAAGAACCTTTAGAAGAGCCGACAGGCACTCATTCTGAAAATACATTAAACAAAATTATTTTTAAGAAAAACCCGGAAGCTATCAATCCAAGTCAGGAAACAGAAAATATGGAATTACATCCTCATGCACATCACCACGGAAAGAAAAACTGGAAATCTTATTTCTGGGAATTTTTAATGCTGTTTCTCGCTGTTACGCTTGGCTTCTTTGTAGAAAATCAAAGGGAGCATTACATAGAAAATCTCAGGGCAAAGGAGTTTTCAAAATCATTGATAAAGGATTTGCAAAGTGATATAACTGCTATTCAAAGGAATAAAAAAACTGCATCCATGTATGTAGCACTTGCTGATAGCTTGATAAGCCTGAGCCAAACCCGATTAGAAGGCCGTGCCTCTGCCCAATTTTCTTTTTATACCCGGTTTATGTATTGGACGGGGTCTGTAGTATGGAACAGGGCTACGTTTGAACAAATAAAGAATTCGGGCAGTCTTCGGTATTTTAAAAATCAACACTTGCTGGAAAAATTGATGAAATACGATGGGATAATAAACGATACTGAATTGGAAGCCTATAATCACCAGGTGCGAGGTAACCTGTTAGTGAATCATATCAATCAAATTATAGAACCTGCATATCATCGTGAATTGTCAAGATATTTTTTATTTTCATATGACACTATTTCCTGGGAAACCAAAGAAAATCTTTTCCCTGCCAATCCGGAATCACTTGAAAATAAAAGGAGTGAAATAAGAGAGTTGTTAAATATGGTTGTTGTTCAGCAAAGAAATCTGCGGAATGAAATTGAGAGTGATTGGCCGCAGGCTGAAGAAATGGCAAATGAACTGATAAAGGATTTTAAAAAAGAATATCATATTGAATAGTTGGTAAAAAGCACGAAGGCATAACATTAAGATTAAAGGAACTAAATTTTTTTGGGCCTTTGATACCAATAAGAAAGTGAGTGCAAGAAATAAACAGTGGCGGTTAGTGAAAGTGTATCGCTATTTCCGAAAAATAATTACTTCTTTAATCCCTTCTTCTTATATCACTCTCTCACGCTCCCTGCCCTGAGCTTGCAAAAGGATGTGAGAAAGGAGTCGAAGGGTCACTCTCCTTGCCCTGAGCCTGTCGAGTGGGTCACAAAAAACGGGTGACAACTTACGCTGCCACCCGTCATACCTAAATTCCTGTATTATAAAACTATTGCTTGGAGAAAGGCATTGAGCCCATCACCTTGCCGCCTAAAACAAAATTCAGATTGTAATTGCCGACAGTAAGTTTGGATACATCCATGCGGATGAGTCCATCATGCATATTTGCTGCATCGACTTTGAATGCACCAACCTGGCGACCACTTTCATCAAATGTGCGGATGAGGAGATTCTGTGTAGTACCAAATCCATGTTTGATGGTTAATTCATCTTTGGTTGGATTAGGATACATTACCTCTACATATTTGTTGATCTCGTTTTGTAAGTCACGGACGCTTGTAGTTCCGGTCTCATACAACTGTGAGATCTCATCACCTGTAAGAGCTTTGTTATAAAGCTTCACTTCATCCATTGCACCTTCGAAGTATTGTCCTCCGTCGATTGGGTTGTTACCCATACCTAGCGGATTGTCAGTACTGTTCAATGTAGTAGCTACTGGTTTGCGATTGGCTTCTACACCATCAACATAGATGATATCATCCACTCCATCGTGCACCATTGTTACATAGAACCAGAATCCGATGACGAGTTCATTTCCATCACCTGAGTCCATGTCAGAAATAAAATGATCGAATTGAGCATTCTTTCCGTTTGTCGTCCAAACTGGTTTGAGGTGCTGAGGTAATGAAATTTTCCAGCGCTCATTCCAATGACCGAAGTCAATAAGGTATGATTCTGCATCTGCCAGGTTTTGACCGTCTACACGAATCCAGAAACCAACTGTTGCAAAATCAGAAATCAACTGTACTGCGTTTGGTGCCAATACACTGTCACCATCACCATCAAAAACGATAGCCATACCAGCTGCATTCGGACGATTTGTAACCGTCTCAAATGTTGGGTTACCACCGATGGCACCATGATTGTTATATGGAGTAGAGTCATCAGCGTTGCCTTCAAATTTATAATGTGCCACAAGTCCATCTTCACCTGTATCGATAGGATCGGTTGTAGTAGCTGTTACGAAAGCTGTCTCAGAGACATTTCCTGAAAGGTCGTATGCGTATACTTCGAAAGCATATAATGTAGATGGATCAAGACCACCAATGAAAACTGAATTTTCATTAGCACCGAGTGAATCAACAAAATTACCATCCACAAAAGTTACATATCCTGCAACACCTACATTATCTGTAGAGAAATCCCAGGAGAATACAGCAGAGTTAGCACCTGCTGAAACCTGAAGATTTGTAGGTGTTGATGGTGCCTCCGTATCCGGAGTTGAATCCTGACCTGTAGTTAATGTTATGGTGGTAGGAAGTGATTCATTGCCTGCAGCATCTACGGCAGTAATACCAAATTCATATTCAGTAAGTGGTGCGAGTCCTTTGAGCTCTGCAGAAGTCTCTGTAACAGTTTCAACAAGTTCACCATTGACATATACATTGTAAGCTATTACACCTGTATCATCCATGGCATCTAACCATGTCAAGGTGACATTTGTAAATTCTACCACGCCAACCAAATCCAATGGAGCGCAAGGAGCTTCTGTATCCACTACGATTGGAGGTGCAGCTTGCTCATTGTATAAGGCAAGAATTTCGGCTGCACTTAATGGCACATTATAAACCAATACGTCATCGAGTGATCCATCGAAATAAGATCCACCATCAATGACATTATAGCCCATCGCAAATGGATGGCCAGTGCTGTTAAGAGCACCAGGAACATTTTTCTCTGCTGCCAGCACACCATTGAAATAGATTTGGTCTTTAACACCATCGTGTACAAAAGCAAGGTGAGTCCATGTGCCTTCTGACAATACATTAGCATCACCGGAATCCATATCTGAAATACCTCCTACGTGATTCGTTGTCCACACAGGTTTGCCATGTGCAGGAAGTGAAATTTTCCAACGCTCTTGCCATCCGCCAAATGAAAGCAAATATGCTTCTCCGTTGGCAGGAAGATTATTGACATTGATCCAGAATGCTACAGTAGTAAGTGCAGAGTTCAACTGTGGCGAATTATCTGCAGTGATATCTGATGCACCATCAAACACCATAGCGTGATTAGCGCGATTAAAACGGTCTTTACCCGCTGTTGCTCCGCTTACTTTACCATCGTTGTTATATGCACTGACATCTTCTCCGTTGCCATCAAGCGGATAATCGGCTACGACATTGCTGATAAATATTGGAGCAGTAGATTGCTCTGCGTAGAGATCCGCAACTTCCTGATCTGTCAGATCGCGATTGTAAAGTCGCACTTCATCGATCGCACCTTTCATGTAATTGCCGCCATCGATTGGATTGTAACCAATACCCAGGTCCTGCTTCGTATCGTTTAATGGATTCCCTACATTTTTGGAAGCCACTAAAGTGCCATTGAAATAAATTTTATCCTGATCAGCAGCATGCGTCATGACAACATGTGTCCAGGTACCTGGTACCAACACATTCGGATCACCAGAATCCATATCAGAAATACCTGCTGAATGATTCGTAGTCCAAACTGGTTTGCCGTGTGATGGAAGTGAAATTTTCCAACGCTCCTGCCAGCCACCATGTGATAAAAGATATACCTCTCCATTTGCAGGAAGTTCATCAAGATTAACCCAGAAGCTTACAGAAGTAAAATCAGTATTGTATTGAGGAGCGTTAGGCACGTCAACACTTGTAGTGCCGTCGAGATAGAGTGCATTATTGGCATAACCAAAACGATCTGGAGCAAACTGCGCTTCTTTAGATTCACCATCATTATTGTAGATAGTGCCATCAGAAAGATCGCCGCTAAAAGAAAAACTTGCTACCAGCGGACCAGGTCCAGGATCCGGATTTGGGGTTAATAATTCTGCATATAATGCAGCAACTTCAAGTCCATTGAGTGGAGTATTGAAGATCTGGAATTCATCAATGGCTCCATCGAAGTAATTACCACCGTCAATGGGATTGTACCCTATGCCTAAAGGTTTAGTTGTGTTATTAAGAGCGCCTATAACATCCTTGGTTGCAACCACAACGCCATTAATATAAATCAGGTCTTTAGAAGTACTATGTACCATGACCACGTGTGTCCAGGTATTTGGTACGAGTGCATTTGCATCTCCGGCATCCATGTCTGAGATACCATTCAGATGATTAGTTGTCCAGACTAATTTACCGTGAGATGGAAGTGAAATTTTCCAGCGCTCTTGCCAGCCGCCAAAAGAAGCTACATAAGCTTCGCCGTTGGCAGGAAGTGAATTGGGTTTGATGAAAAAGGAAACCGATGTAAATGGAGAATTCAGTTGTGCTGAATTCGCAGCTGTTACTTCAGTAGTCGTACCGTTAAATTCAACAGCTTGTTTTCCAAAACCAAAGCGATCCGGAACATACGTCACATCTATACCACGGGCATGATTTTCATAACCAGAATCATCCAACAGGTTGCCATCGAAATCATAGCTGGCTACTACCCCGGCTGGGAATGTTGGCGCTGTGGATTGCTCTGTATAGAGTGCAGTAATTTCAGTTGCACTAAGTGCCCCATTATATATTGCCACCTCATCCAGTGCTCCCTTGAAAAACAGATTTCTTTCGATCGGATTATACCCGATGCCGAGTGGGAATGAAGTATTATTCAAATTACCCAATACAGCCTTTTCAG
>JALYSC010000125.1 GCA_030855005.1 Bacteroidota bacterium
CGATTACTGTGAGGTAATGCTTTAGGTCTTCCAGAACTGATACTGCCAGTGCCGGAATGTTTTCATTGGATGCTGAAGGCATGGGGGCAAAGGTAAGGATGGATTTTCGAATGGAGTGAGTCATCGGTCGTCAATCGTGAGCCGTCAACCTTGAATTTTCCCCGTCAACCTTGAATTTTCCCCGTCAGTCTGGAACTGTGGACACGTCAGTCTGGAACTGTGGACACGTCAGTCGCAAAGTTTCAGTCGATCGTCAGTGGTCAGTAGTTGTCTGAAGCACACTTTTTTATGCGCCGCCAAAGCCGGTCCCTGCGTTTTCATTTTCCTCTTCCTTCGGAAATTGGAATGAAATACACCTGGAAGTATTCAAAAAACCCCTTATTTCCTAGATTTCGAAACATATCCTGCGTTTTGAAAGGAAGATGTTTCGCAGAAACGATTGACGGAGAATGCCCGTTTTCCAGGCGCATACGCGGAAAACGAGGGCAGGATATGAGTCGAGAGTCGAAAATCGTGAGACATCTGATCAAACGAAGGTAAATTCAAAATATACGTAAAAATATTATTTTTTGTAATATGTAAAAAACTGAATGTGAATTAAATATTCAAATATACCCGTCGTATACGAAAGTATACGACTATCCCCATTCCAACCTCATTGTATGCAACTTTTACCCTGTGGAAAACCATCCGGGGCCATTGAAAATCAACCCGTTATACCCTAGTGGCACTACTAGTAGTGCCACCAGTTTTAGTCATGATGCTGGTCGCTGTAGTAAGGGTATTAAACTGTCGCAAGTGATTGCAAATCAGCAAATGGTGCACTGAGCTTGCCAAATTGTCAATCATAGCACAACGATTGGCTAGCAAAGCGAAGTATCCTCCTTTCTTACCCTCTTCCTTTCCTCTCTTCTTCCTTCTTCCTTTCCTCCCTTCTTCCTTTCCTCCGTACCCCCTTTCTACATATTTGCTATAATCTCATCCCCAAACTCAGAACACTTTAATAGCGTAGCCCCTTCCATCAATCTCTCGAAGTCATAAGTCACACGCTTCTTCTCAATAGCTTTCTCAAGACCTTTTTCAATCAGATCACCAGCTTCTATCCAGCCCATATAGTCAAACATCATTATCCCGGAGAGGATGAGGGAACTCGGATTTACTTTGTCAAGGCCTGCATATTTAGGAGCAGTGCCATGAGTAGCTTCAAAGATCGCGGCACCATTGACGTAATTGATATTTGCTCCGGGAGCGATACCGATACCACCCACCATCGCGGCCAGGGCATCAGAGATATAGTCACCATTAAGATTAAGTGTGGCAATCACATCATAGTCTTCAGGACGAAGCAGGATCTGCTGAAGGAAAGCATCAGCAATGACGTCCTTGATCACAAGGGCACCATTAGCTAAAGCAGCCTTTTGAGCTGCATCAGCAGCAGCCTGACCTTCCGCCGCTACGATACGATCGTACTGAGCCCACGTCCATACCTTACTTCCGTATTCGCGCTCCGCCAGGTTGTAGCCCCATTCTTTGAATTTCCCTTCGGTAAACTTCATGATATTGCCCTTGTGGACTATGGTCACGCTACGGCGGCCTTTGCGAAGGGCGTATTCAATTGCAGCTCTCACAAGTCTTTCCGTGCCTTCTAAGGAGACAGGTTTGATACCGAGAGAAGAGGTATCAGGGAATCGAATATTCTTGACGCCCATCTCTTCGATGAGGAATCGTTTTACCCTTTCATTTTCAGGGCTGCCCGCTAGGTATTCGATACCTGCATAGATGTCTTCTGTGTTTTCACGGAAGATGACCATGTCTACTTTCTGGGGTTCTTTGACTGGAGAAGGTACTCCTGTATAATAGCGAACCGGGCGAAGGCATGCATAGAGATCTAATTTTTGGCGCAGAGCCACATTGAGGGAGCGGATACCACCACCAACCGGGGTAGTAAGAGGTCCCTTGATGGCAACCAGGTAATTTGTGATTACATCGAGGGTTTCCTGAGGAAGCCAGTCACCAGTTGTTTTAAAAGCTTTTTCGCCGGCAAGGACTTCCTTCCATTCGATGGAGCGTTTTCCTCCATAGGCTTTTTTAACAGCGGCATCAAATACCCTGACGGAAGCCGCCCAGATATCGGGTCCGGTGCCATCGCCTTCGATAAAAGGTATAATCGGGTTGTCAGGTACGGAGATGCCGGCCGCCGACATGGTTATTTTTGTTCCATTCATTCTTGGTCAATCTATTGGATGAGGCGCAAATTTAGAAATATTGCCCACAGGACAGCCTCCCTAATTTTGAATTACCTTAGCCCGATATGCGTAATCCGATCATTGATGCCGGTGATGAGCACCTGACTCCGCAGGAAAAACAGGTCGAAAAGGCCCTGAGGCCTAAAGGCTTGACAGAATTTTCAGGGCAGGAGGATATAGTAGAAAATCTTTTTGTCTTTATTCAGGCCGCCCGTCAACGCAAAGAGGCTTTAGATCATGTACTCCTCCATGGTCCTCCGGGTCTGGGCAAAACAACTTTGTCCCACATCATCGCTATTGAGCTCGGAGCTAATCTGCGGATGACTTCCGGACCGGTCATTGAGAAGCCAGGAGACCTCGCAGGACTATTGACAAGTCTGCAGGAAGGAGATGTCCTTTTCATCGATGAGATACACCGCTTAAATACTGTTGTCGAAGAATATTTGTACTCCGCAATGGAGGATTATCGAATCGATATTATGATCGATAGTGGACCAAGTGCACGATCTGTTCAAATCTCTTTGCAGCCATTTACACTAGTAGGAGCAACCACCAGATTGGGATTAATATCTGCACCGATGAGGGCACGTTTTGGAATAAATTTTCATCTCGATTATTACGATATACCAACGTTAGAAAAAATTATTTCTCGCTCAGCAACAATACTGGATGTACCGATAACAGAGAAAGGAAGACATTCAATTGCTTCCCGTTCTCGTGGCACTCCACGTATTGCAAATTCATTGTTACGACGTGTACGCGACTTTGCACAGATAAAAGGCAACGGTACTATTGATGAGGCGATCGCTATTCATGGGCTCAATGCACTGCGTGTCGATGAATTTGGTCTTGATGAAATGGATAACCGTATACTATCTGCCATCATTCAAAAATTTAATGGCGGACCCGTAGGTATCACCACAATAGCTACCGCTGTAGGTGAAGATCCAGGAACACTGGAAGAAGTTTATGAGCCTTTTTTAGTGATGGAAGGATTTATCCAGCGCACTCCTCGTGGAAGAGAAGCTACTCCAAAAGCATTTAAGCATTTAGGCATTCCTTATAAACCTTATCAGGGTGATATGTTTACGTGAACCAATCGTGAATCCTGATTCGTGAATCGCGTGTTGTAGCTAAAACGAACATAACCTCAAAATTTCTTTTCTAACACAAAGGTCACGAAGGACGCAAAAAGGTCACAAGGTTGATTTAACGGATAATATCAATTTTCCTTAGCCAAGCAGATTTGATTTTGCTATTGAGCGGTCGTTGAGAGAGCTGAAACGCCGCCATGGACAATTTACCGTTTACCGATTTTTTACGCAGACTACGCAGAGTTATTTAAAAATGAATTTTCGCAGATTTGATTTTACTGTTGTGAGGTCGTTGAGCAGGGCCGAAACACCCACAGGTACGGAAGTGGATTAAAAAAATTAAAGCCATGATGGTTCGACATCTCCTCACGTCCTCGTTCTCAGCTCACCAACCGTTACTCTGATTAAGCCCGATTTTGAAAAACTAGAATTACAGCTTCGAATTGATTTTTAGATGGTCGTCGAGCTGAGCTGAAAAGTCCACAAGTAGAAATCGTTTTCCCGGTGACCTTTAACCATTTATCTTTCTTCCCTTCTTTCCTTCTTCCCTTTTTCCTTTTCAGGTTACCGAATTAAAGTAATATCTCCATGTTTAACTTCATAAGATCCATCTTTGAAAATGACGATGGCTTTATACGCATACACCCCAGGATTCGCAGCCTTTCCATCGAATATCCCATCCCAAGCGGATAAAGGATCATTAGGTTGAAAATTAAATTTTTCAAAAACAAGATTTCCCCAGCGGTCATAGATGGACAATTCTTTTATTTCTTCCAGTGCATTGGAAAAAATCTGGAAGTAATCATTCAATTGATCATCATTGGGAGAAAAGATATTGGGAATAAAAATGCTGCGATTAATTCTGACATTAATCCGGATTTCATGATCGCTCATACATCCATTTTCATCGGTTGCGACCAAGCCTATTGTAATATCATCAGTTATAACTAAAGATCGACTCTCACAGTTTTCACATAGCTGATCAGACCATAGAAATGTCACTGATCCGTTTGGAATTCCGGTCACAACTAAGGGAAGTAAATAAGTCGATCCAAAAGGAACAACTGTATCCGGCCCAATAGACACCTGCCACGCCGATGGGCTATCTAATGAAAATGAGGTTTCGACCTGGCATCCATTCTGATCCTGCACTACCAGTTGATGTAATCCATTCGATAAACCTGCATATACCAGAGCGGTTTGAAAAGAATTGCCATCAATGGAGGTAAGATATGGTGTGATTCCACCGGATATTTCAGAAATAGTAAGTGCACCTGTTTCGCCAAAACAAAGTATATCAGCTATAGATCCTTCCAGGCCCAATTCTTCGGGTTCAGTTATAGTAATCATGTCAGTTGTGAAACATCCATACGTATCTGATACGGTCACTGAATATGTATTTGCTGCAAGACTATCGATAGCTGGACTGATGTCTCCGGTAGACCATAGATAAGAAAGTGGGGGTGTTCCGGAAGAAAGAACATCAACTATTAAGGATCCGCTTTCATCACCAAAACATGGCACTCCAATACCATTATATGTGCTTACAAGTTTTGCGTCAATCAACAAAGGTGCAGGTGCAAGAACAATTATATCCTGCATCACACTAAGTCCATTCGCAGAAGTCAAATTAATGGTATACATCCCTGTGCCAACAAATGAAAGAGAATAACTTCCCAATACAGGATATTGCAGTTGGATAATGGTATCCACATTGAACAAACTAAAATCAAAGGGTCCTAAACCCTCTTCAATAAATATATTCAATGCAGGAATATCTCCAAAACAAACTGGCTGCGACAAAGTGAAAGTTGCTTTGATAATACATAGACCTGGTGGATCCAATGAAGTGGTTGTGATTACCAAACTATCACAACCACCCATATTTATTAGAGGCTCAACAACTACACCTGTATCAGCAGATTCGCAACTTGATTGCTGTACGTAAGTGGTATCAGAAAAATTGAAAGAATTATAAAGGGATACGATACTATCACATCCAAATTGATTAAGTAAAGGTGTGAGAATAAAGCCCGAATCCATAGCACTGCAGGTTTGGCCGACTAAATATGTTGTATCAGAACCGCTATAAATATCATGTTCTATCACAAGGCTATCACACCCTAAACTATTCACCAACAAAGTAGATGTCGTACCCGTATCAGTATAAGTACAAACACGAGTAACCAGTAAAGTTGTATCAGATGCCAAATAGTACCAGGTTGAAATCACAACGCTATCGCATCCACTGGTATTCATAAATTGGTCGGTAAATACACCAACACCTGATGGATCACATGTGCTTTGAAAAAACAATGTTGTATCCGTTGGTAGCAGCGTAGTAAGTGTAAGAATAATACTATCACAACCCGCCTGATTGGTAAATATTTGAGTAACCTTGCCTGTGTCCTGAGGTGAACAAGAGTACAATAGAATTGTAATGCTATCAGGAGGAGTATAGACCAGGTCAGTAATGACAGTGCTGTCACAAATCATCCCTGTCAAAGTTTCAATAGTTGTTCCTGCGTCATTGAAAATACAGGTTGTATTCACAATCCAGGTGGTATCAGGTTGCAATAAAACAATCTCTGATATCACAACACTATCACAGCCGGATACCGTTGTAAAACCTTCAGTGAATAGCCCCGCTTGGCTCTGAAACACTTCTGCAAGGAAAACGGAATCACCAGGACATAATAAATATGTTACCAAAAATGTAAGAGTATCCGATTCCGTAATATCAATTTCAACAATACTATCACAACCGTGTACACTCAGAAAATATTCGACCCCAGTCCAAAGACCATTTCCATAAGAATTTCCATTAATGTCAATGGTAGTGCCTGAACAAAGAACAGTATCGAACAATGTCAGGAATTCCGGATATAGTGATAGCGCAAAACAATTATCATGCTCTCCACAATCATTGGTCACAACAAGGCAAACTTCTGCATCACCTGGTGCAGCCCATTCTATTTCGATTTCATTCGTCCCTGCACCACTGATGAGAGTGACCTGTGGTGGCAGTATCCATTCATATGAAACATCAGGATCAATTTCAGGTGTGTACAATGTCACAATTTCATTCGGACATAAATCGGATGGTCCCTGAATAAAAGGAACGTCAGGAATATCATTGACCAAAACAGTCAGGCAGCCGATAGCCTCTTCACAGCGCGTTTCAATGGTCAGACAAAGACTTACTTCTTCAGCATCTTCCCATTCAACAGTTATCTGAGGTGTGCCCTGGCCAGTAAGAATAGTTCCTGCCGAGTAGAGCTCCCACTGATAAGAAAATATCTCAGGGTCTGCGGCAAAATCAGCAGAGTATTCCGCTATGTCTCCTGCACATACGATATCAGGTCCCTGTATTTCAGGCACCGTAATGTCTTCCTGTAGCAATGTGATGGTTACTTCATCTTCTGAATAACACAACTCACGTACTGCAATATCATCCAGAGCAAAATCATTTCCGTTGGAAACCGTATTAAGATTGACCACGCATATTGTTGCAGAGCTTTGTGAACCGGAAAACCAACTGGCGTTAAAGGGTACCCATTGACAGGTGCCGGATGGAACATTGACTGTTGATCCGATTTGTGATCCATTAATAGAAAACCTGAGTATTGCAGGTGATAGAGAATGCACAGATGCTGCGAATGCAGCAACATTATACCAGGTATTAGGTGAGATGGCGATTGTTTGACACCATATATCCTGCAGTGAGGGTGCACCATTGATAACCATCATATTCACTCCGGATGGAGTATGATCAGCACACCCTGCAAAAGACCCATGCACGAAATTTGGATTGCTTACTACCGTATATGTTCCAGCAGGTTGCAACTCGGTCTGTACAACAGGTAAATCTGCTACATAAGTATAACTGGAAGTAAATCCTGTATTCCCTGCTTCGAAATCTCCATTTACAATCAACGAAGGAGCATTTGGATCAACACTCCATCCGGTTAGTGTATAAGTAATGGGAAATGTCACATTCGCTACGGGATTGAGAATGGAAATATTACTTAGTCCTGTAGCCGGCGACCATTGTGTGAATACAGCATTCCCATTCACAGATCCCATCAACGTAAGATTTCCTCCAGGAAAGCAAACATTGGTGTCAGGACCAGCATCAACCGTAAGAGTACAAAGGGAACGAGCCCCGTCTTCACTTCTTTCAGGCACAAAGAAGTGAAGAGGATTCCAAATCGAAAACCAAAGAAGCAATGAAAATGCAGAGGAGAGGATCCAGTTTATCATTAAGGATCGACAAGATAATCACCCCTGCGCTTCAAGTGCGCGTCCCTGGGTTTTTAAATTTTCGTCGCTATCGCGTAGTTTTATTTTAAATCCTGGGTATGGGGATTTGGTTGTTGCCTTTAGGTAATTAGGCGGTTCCTACTTATGTCTTATGGAAGGATGTAAAATTCAGCATCGAATTGATGGTCCCTGAGTCTGCCTTATGGAAGTAAGTAAAACTTATAATCCCATTGATGGTCCCTGAGCCTGCCTTATGGAAGGAAGTAAAACTCAGCATCCAATTGAAGGTCCCTGAGCCTGTCGAAGGGAATGAAAAGAGCAAGCCCCCATTTAGTTTTCCATTGTCGCCGCGGAGCTTTAGCTCCGGCGACAATGGAAAACCTGCGAAGTATTTTGGTTTTTATTATTCCCTTCGACAGGCTCAGGG
>JALYSC010000126.1 GCA_030855005.1 Bacteroidota bacterium
GTCGGTGCCTCTAGCCAGGTCCTGCGCCTGAATGTTATTTCCCAACAGAAAGAAAAGTCCTGTCAGCAAAAAACATAAAAACGCATTCCTCTTAGAAAAAAAAGAAAATGTCCTTTTCATGAGATTAAGGTTTGGATTAAGTTGAATCGGTTAAATAGAATAGATAATGAACTGTATGATACTACTCAGAGCTAGAGGAAAGACAGTCTTAGAATCACGAAGGCAGCGAAAACAGACTGGTGGAGACGCAGACTCACTCTCAGAGCGAGAGTGGATCGGTCATTCATTCTATCAGGCTGGTTCGGAATGATAATTTGTCTTTATCAATCTCCCCAAGGTTCTCTATAACAAGCTAAAAGCATGCCAAATGACACGATGATTTAGTTGCTAATTGGACAAAGATATATTATGCGATTTCGGTCATTCCACGTAGTAAAAGGTAATTATCACATTATATCTATTTACTATTTCTATTACCCTCATTTAATGTGTAAATACAAAGAATAATTAATCGTAATCTGTTTTTTCTTCTTGAATTACTTTTAATTATTATGAATTATGCCCTGAATTATAGAGCAATATGAGCTTCTATTTTTTCTCATATATAAAATCATCTATTCTTTTGCCTCCCAAATTGTGTTTCCGGTACTTGCTTTTACGGTTCCTTAATCGAGTAGGGTAAGATAAAGGATTGCTCCTTTATCTTATCCCTCTCACACCACCGGACGTACGGTTCACGTATCACGGCGGTTCACAGATGTAATAGATAGATGGTGATGCCTGTGCACATCTTGCAAAGAAATGAGTCCAATGGAATCAAAGTAACGCTTGGGTAACGCCATATTCATATGCGTTGCCCCGGAGTTCCACCATGGTCCACGTTGATTGAAGGCAGACATCACTGCCCTCTCCTCGCTCAGCCCAAGTACTATGAGATTAGTTCGACGAGTCCATGGTCGTTTCCATTGACGCCACTTGATTTTACGAAGGTGTCGACGAATCCATCCATCCAGTTCTTCAGTAAAACCTTTGACCTCGCTGAGTATGAAGTAATTCATCCATCCTCTTAAAAGTGGATTGAGTTCTTCCTTTACAAACTTCGATAGATTACGTCCGCGTCCTCGTCTCAACTTTTCTCTCACTTTATCTCGAAGCCTGCGAATGCTTTCCTTAGATACTTTCACTTTTACTTCATTATTCCGAGTGAAGCTGTATCCAAGTAGTGTGCGTTCCCAGGGCCTTCCGATTGTACTCTTTTCTTCATTGACTTTCAACCGTAGTTTCTTTTCAATGAAATTACTAATGCTTTTCATTACACGCTCCGCTGTGCGTTCGGTTCCTACATAAATCTGGAAGTCGTCTGCATAGCGTACAAAATGATGCCCTCGTTTCTCCAGCTCTTTATCTAATTCGTCTAATACGATATTCGATAAAAGTGGTGATAGCGGACTTCCTTGCGGTGTACCTTTCGTACGTGGTTCTTCAATGCCGTCTTGCATCATGCCCGCTTTCAGGTATCTGTGTATAAGGTGGATTACGCGTCGATCCTTTACCTTCTTTCGCAGTGTACTTAACAAACGTTCATGATGAACTTCATCGAAGAATTTACTTAAATCCACATCTACTACCCATCTTCTGCCTTCGTTGATATGATCTCGCGCCTGTAGCACCGCATCATGTGCAGACTTTCCTGCGCGAAAACCATAACTCCATTGACTGAAGTGTGGATCGTAAATTGGATTTAATATTTGGTGTAGTGCTTGCTGTATCATTCGGTCTACCACAGTGGGTATTCCCAATACGCGTTTCCCGCCATTGGGTTTGGGTATTTCTACCCGCCTTACTTTCTGTGGGTAATATCCGTCTGATAATAGCTTGTCTTTGATCCCCGACCAGTGCGCTTTCAAGTAGTCTTTCAATTCAGTCACTTCCAGGCCATCTACTCCTGCAGCGCCTTTGTTGCTTACTACCTGTTTGTATGCACGTGTCATGTTCTCTTTCGTGACCAGTTGCTCCATGAGCTGTTCCGGCATCTCGTGACGCTCTCCACTATTGTCCCCTGTTCGTTTTGTAGCACTCATAGATTACCTCCCGCTTTCTGAGCAGTACTACCTCTATGAGCCTGATAGTTTTCCCTATCCGATCCTGCTACTACTTCCGTTGACACAAACAATTGTTTCATCGTCTTACTTCTGTGTTCAGTCCTTCATCCCATGGGTCATCAGGACTACTATGACCTCTGCTGACTTCTGTTAACTCAGTCCTATGTCTCCATAAGATTTGCGGTACAAGTCGACATCCAGTTTTCGCGTCTGGATACGCTTCCTAAACATCCGCTCGCTAACAGATCTCCCCGGTAATGCGCAAACACCTTCACATTTATACCTGCCGCATATACATGTTATCTTTCCGTGTAAGCATCGGGCTTTAGAGATATTTGCCTCCTCACCCAGATAACATGCCTCTATGCGATTTCTGTTCGTCAGGTCAATGTTTTGCTCTCAGCTTCCTTCATACAGTACTTCACAATAATGCACTTGCCGTTAAGCTAGTAGTTCCCCTTACCGGGCCTACAAGGGATTTGCACCCTCAAGTATTTGCGCCCTGCCGGGCGCACAAATAAAAAACTAAGTTTGTGAACAAACTTGTTAATCATTCAAAATGAACAGTATTATTTCTAACAAATCTGCAAATAAATTCTGGAACTTATTTCTCTCTTCTTGTAATTCATAACGCTTCTGAGTTTGCAATCCCAATAGTTTTACCCACCACACACAAGTATCATCAGCAAAAGTAGAAAAGCGTGCAAGCCACCGCATGCGTTCACCGCAGACTAGGTTCAGCTCTCCATTGACAGTTTCGCATGTCTTGACACTGACTAATTTCATTAGAAAAAGAAGAACAAGAGAACAAGATGGGCTACAGTGTGTCATACAGCGGTTTTTCGTATAATTGTAGTGTGGTGCTTGGTTTTAAGTGTATTGCCGAAAAGCCAGCACCGCATGTATCTCAAAACGTATCACAAAGTGTGGCCAAACCTCACAAACAACACAGCGGTATGACACGAACAAGAGAACCTGCAAATGTGAATTGAATATAAAAGTTAATCGGAAAAGGAATTTAAAAGTGAAGGCCAGAAATCACTCAAAAATAACGGGGCCCAACCTGAAAAGCCATATGAGTAAGAAAATTTAAAAATATTAAAATGGTAAATTTATCTGTGGTTGCCCAACTCATTGTTGCTATTTCTGTCATTTTTGTATGGGTATTTCGTTTCGAAAAGATCGTGAAAGAATTTCACCAATATGGTCTTAGTGATCTGACACGCACTATTGTTGGGTCAACTAAAATAGTATTGGCAACATTGCTTGTAACAGGTATTTGGTATCCTTCGCTAGTTCTAATTCCCGCACTTTTAATGGCTTTCCTGATGTTAAGTGCACAGTATTTTCACTACAAAGTGAACAACCCTTGGCAAAAGCGTATGCCCTCATTATTTCTTTTGCTGCTTTGTCTTTTTATTGCTGCCGTATCACTCAATTTGATTGCTTAATGCAATTACTGCAAGTTTCAGTTCTTATTTCGAGTCTCTGTTTTTTAGCGTACGGTATAACTTACTTTACATCTCCAAAAATGAAAAGTGAATTTTTACGCTTTGGATTAAGAAGATTAGGAATGCTTACTGCAATTTTAGAGATAATGGGAGCTGTAGGTTTACTGGTCGGGTTAATGATAAACTGTATTTTACCGATATCCTCAGGAGGACTGGCTCTATTGATGTTTTTAGGAATAGCAGTCAGGCTAAGAGTTAAAGATGATTTACAGGCTTTTTTACCTGCTTTATTTTTTCTTAGTTTAAATTTATATATCTTTTTTGCATCCATAAAATTCTTCTTGGATTAAAGAATATAATTTGCTCCTGTACTATTACTAAGCAAAGACAGACCATGATAACATTAGAGCAACTTATACTTTTAATTACTTTGACCCTGACAGCTTGTAACCAAAGCGACAAGCAAGAAAAGAGTAACAAACAAAATTTTAACGACAAGTCAGAAATGCAATTTAATTGTATCCCTCCGACCAACTACACCCCTGCTCCAGGTAAAAGAGATCCCAAGTCTGACAATTTAGTATCGGAGATTTTCTCCAGTGTATTCTTCAGCCATTCGTAAGGATTGATGTCATGAGCTTTGCAAGAGCCAAAGAAGGAATACATCATTGCGATTCGTTTGGCAGCATCATGTGAACCGGCGAACAGATAGTTTTTTCTCCCTAGAGCCAAAGGCCTGATTTTATTTTCAATCTGATTATTGTCCAACTCCACTCTACCATTCTCCAATACGCCAATCAGCTTCGGCCATTGCTTGTTCATATAGGTGATGGCCTGTCCATAATCACTTTTAGGTTCCACTTTATTTTGTAACTCTTCATCCAGCCATTGACGAAGCTCCGTAAATATTGGTCGTACGTGCTGGTCGCGAAAGATCTTTCGATCATCAGGTGACATTTCTTTGCACAGTCGCTCTTGCGCATAGATACGCTGTATGATGGTAAGTACTTCTTGACTTTTTGTTTTATTCGTCTTAAGCGATTTATCAAAATACCTGCGGGCATGCGCCAGACAACCTACCAATGTTATACCCGGCATGTCCTTAAATTTATCATACACCTGCCATCCATCGGTTTGCAGAATACCTTCATACTTTTCCAAGATTTCTTTCGGGCCATGTTGACCACGACCTTTTCGATAATTGAAGAATACCCACTTCAACTCCGGATTATAATATACCCATTGATATCCCTGGTGGATTCCTTTGTCATGATCGTGATCCAAAACTTTTATCGGAGATTCATCCACTTGCAAATATCCTCCTTCCAGAATTTTTCGCTGTAAGAGTTCATACAGGGGATGGAGAAGTATGCATGCGGAAACAAACCATTCATTCAACGTACTATCGGAGACATCCCAATTAAAATCTCGTTTGAATCTTTGGATCTGTCGATAAAATGGCATGTGATCGATGAACTTGCAAACCAGTATGTAGGCCACTAAGGTTACTTCCGCAATACTCTTGGGAAACGGACGTAACGATAACTCGGCGATAGCAATTCCTTCATTATTTTTTCTGGCATACTTAGGCCTGATCACACGCTTCTTTACCAAACTGGCCGGTGTGTATTCGAGTGTTTCGGTAATCTCTTCACCAATCCTGATCAGATCTGTGATGTCCTCTGCAGGTTCTATGATCACTTCAAGGACGGGTAGGTGATCGGGCAATTCATTGCGCCCCGGATGTTTCTTTGGAACTTTCCGATCGTATTCAATATGTTGTTCTGCGTGAATATTTTCTGTTTGGAGTTCTGCAGGATCACTGCCAAACAAAGAGAGTTGATGCTGATCGATGGCAGAGAGAAAGCGTTCGCGCTTGCTTCCGTAGATTAATCTTTTAAGATGAGCTAGTTCCTGTTGAAGCTGAATATTATTTCTTTCAAGCAGGGCAATTCTCGCATCTTTTTCGGCAAGAATTGTTTCGTAATTCATGTTGCAAATTTACTGCATCACAGCATATGTAATGAAATTTATGAATATGTTTTTACTAACATTTAAAATTAATTTGTGGAGAATCCACCGTATCTTTTTTTCTGCACAACATGCTTTAATGATATGCCACTGATGAGCATCACAAGATGATCATATCGCATGTTGATCTTTGTATTATTCGCTTCAACCGAAAGGACTTCAAATCGACCTCGCTCCAATCTCTTTTGATACAAAACGTATCCATCTTTATCCCACACCAGAAGCTTGACTTTATCACGTGGTTTGTTAAAGAAAATAAAAACGTATCCGCTCAATGGATTTTCTTCCAGGATATGCCGGACCACACCGCACAAGCCATCGATACCTTTGCGCATATCGGTTGGAGTATTACAAATGAAAAACCGCTGGTGGGAGTGGAAGCCTAACATCCTGCCAATTCACGAAGAAAAGAAGCAGATATGGAGCCTTCAATTCGAATTATAGCGCCCTGTGCAAATTCAATGGAAATAATCGGCATGGGCGAACCGGAAGTCACTTGAATTTCCTGAAACCGAACCATTTCCGGTTTTTTAACCTCGGATAATCTGCGTCGCCAATAATAAAAACTTGCTTGAGAGAGATTATGCTTATTGCAATATGCAGTTGCTGTCTGACCAGAGGCTTCGTACTTTCGCATATGGACCTCCATGATGTTGGCGGTTTTTTGTCGGCTCATATTTTTAAGGCCAAAGGAAAAACAACTACACCATCAAATCAAGATGTATCACTTGCCAAGCGACTGCTGGAATTAAATGTTCCGACACAAACCATTATAGAGAAAAACGGTGAACACGATGAAATAACAATTAAAAATAACCTCGGACAAGCAATTTTTTGGTTTGACAAATACTTAAAATAACGAAATAAACAATAATGGACAAAATAAGGGCAGCACATAACAGCACCTACCCAAAAGTGGCGTGGTTTCGTGTTTCAAAGACAGTTTTGGGGTTAATTGAAGTTTAGTATTTTAAATAAAGAATTGTCCCAATTTAATAAATCCAATGCTATGAACTTTTCCAAACTCTCCTTGCTATTAAGTCTCATTTTCTTGGCAACCTATATCCATGCTCAAAAACCTATTTCGGAATCTTTAAAGACAGAGCTTGAGTCTGCGGAAGCAAAAATGTTTCAAAATTTGACTTACACAAATGCCATCAGCTATTTTAAGACTGATGTTTCCGAAGACTATTTTACTATTGGCGCAGATGGCGTAGCGTCTAATAGGGATGAGTTGCTTGCTGACACTGCAAGGCTAAAGATGCTTGAAAAAGCGGACTTTAAATTCTACGATAAAAAAATAAGGGTCTTTGGGAAGGTTGGTATTATCAATGGAAGACTGCAGGCATTTTTCAATGGAACATACGTTGCTGAATATTTATACACTGCCATCTTTGTCAGGAAGAATGGGAAGTGGATGTATACTGGTTGGCAGGGGACCAAATCAAAAGCTTCACCATCGCCACCGGTCTCTGTAAAGAAGGGTGAGTAACAATTCTAACTCATTTCAACACAAAGCATATTGTGATCCTTGTGCCTCCTTTTGTGATCCTTGTGTTTAAAACTTAGGGAGTTGCTTATATATCCTAAACCAATACATATGCTCCATTGCCTCATTAATCACTTTTTACACTTGATTGTCACAACCGTTTCCTTCAAAAGATTTTCTATTTTCACCGAAACAACTCCCATAAAATACAGCGAGTACTTCCCGAACTCCAAATCTTGCTTATCATCCTTCTTCACACTAGCAATATTAAATAATGGCTTTTAGATCAGATTATGCTCTTACTTTATTAAGTATACTGTTTTCACTATCTCTTGATGCTCAGTCAAATGCAAATTCCATTCCTTACGGAAACAATAAAGTGACAGGAAAATATATTGCCATCGATGGCGCTAAACAATATTATGAAATCTACGGCAAGGGTGAACCACTAGTCCTGATCCATGGCAATGGCGGGAATATTGAGTATATGAAACCCCAAATTGAATTCTTCGCTAAAACTTACAAAGTGATTGTTATGGATTGCCGGGGAAGAGGAAAGAGCGAATTGGGACATGATAGTCTCACTTACATGCAGATGACTAACGATATAGCAGGAATTCTAAATTCATTGGATCTTGATTCAACTTTTGTCGTAGGCAGAAGTGATGGTGGAATTCTTGCTTTATTGTTGGCTATACACTTTCCTGAAAAAGTAAAGAAAGCAGTTTCATTTGCAGCAAATCTAACTCCTGATACCGTAGGACTGTATGGGTGGAACTATCAAGAAGTAATACGAGACAGAAAACACGCTGACGAAATGCTCGCGAAAAATGATACTACTCAAAATTGGAAAATTATTCAACAGCGCAATCGAATGATGGAATTTCAACCACACATTACCGCATTGGATTTGAGCAAAATCCAATGCCCTGTATTAGTAG
>JALYSC010000525.1 GCA_030855005.1 Bacteroidota bacterium
TTTTTTTATTTCCATATTTTAATGTTGCACCCCTTTTGCCAAATCCTGAAATAGAAACTTTTGCATTAGGATAATCAAACCTTTTTTTAAAATCTTCGGCTTGCCTGAAATCAATTGGATCTGCTTCCTTCTCCTGCCTTCCATCTTGGTTAGAGTGAAGAGAGCTGGTACCAGGACGAATGTCAAATGAATTAGCCCCCATCCGCGAAAAATTATCATTCATAGTGAATAGCAAAGCATCAAAAGCTGTCAGAATACCTACGAGGGCCATGATGCCAAATGCAATGATAAGCAGGGTCAGGATAGCCCTCAGAGAATTGGCTTTAACTGAGCGTACGGACTGGGACAACACTTCACTGAATTGCATAACGCTAATGTCGCAGATATTGAATGAATGAAGGTAAATATTCGTCGGAAGGGACGAAGAGCAGGATAAAGGTATCACAGGATCACGGGATCACGGGAGCAAAGTCGGCTTCTGTATCAAATTTATCCCAACGCGTATGAAGTATGTGAAGATTGAACAGAGAAGTGTTGCAATAAGCTCCTAAATGATGATCTGAAATAAAGCGAAGCTTTAAAACTTATCCTTTCTTCTCCCGCAGCATTTCTGAAGAAATAGCGGGATCCTCGTGCTGAGCCTGTCGAAGTATACGCTGCGTTACGACCTTCTTCCTCTGCTCCTGTGCTTCTGTAATCCTTCTATTCAAAGATGTTTTTAATCTGTGCGACAAGCGAAGCATGCAATATTGGTGGTGCAGCTATCAATTGTCCATTCTGCAACATATCCGATCCACCTTTGAAATCTGTCACCACACCACCGGCTTCCTGGACGATGATAATTCCTCCCGCGATATCCCAGGCATTGAGCGTCATCTCGTAGTAAGCATCAAAACGTCCACACGCCATATATGCCAAATCAAGTGCGGCCGAACCAAGCCTTCGTATCCCCCTGGCATTTTTTAAAAAATAATCAAACGTCTTCGTGAGCTGCGGCAACACATCACGCGAAGCATAAGGAAAACCTGTTGCCACCACAGCATCATTTACATCAGTGCGATCGGAAACATGAATGGGCTGTCCGTTTCGCCAGGCACCACCTCCGCGCCAAGCATAATAGGTCTCACCCAATACTACATCTGCTACAATGCCCAGCACAAGTTGATCTGCATGCAACAAACCAACAGATACCGAATAGATAGGTATCTGTTGCAGAAAATTAGTAGTGCCATCCAACGGATCGATTACCCATGTATACTCTGAAACTTTGCGTTCGATGGTATCTTCTTCCGTAATGAACCCACAATCGGGAATGAGTTCTGCAAGACCTGCGACCAATATCTTTTCAGCTTCTTTGTCAACATAACTTACAAGACTGTTTCTTGATTTGGTTTCGATATCATCAGCGGTGACTTTTCCAGCCTGCGATCTGATGAAAACCACTGCAGCCTCAGTCACAACCAAAGCCTTATCCATAAGTAGTGCAAAATCCATGTCCTAAAGATACAGGGTTATCGGTAAGTCAATGGTATGAGGTGTTTGAGAGGTTTAGTGTTCCGATTCGCATTTAGGAAGTACGAAGTACGAGCACCGAGTTTTTGATGCCAGATAAGAGATTCCAAACTTGTGATGAGCTTGTCGAATCCATACAAGACTCATGGCGCAGTATTATTCTTAGGAATTCATATCCGTATCAATTCATCATAAATAGTTTCTGTGTAATCCGTGCAATCCATGTAAGTGCTCCTAGAGAACCGTTGCACGTAATAGAATCCCTTACTCACTAAATATAGGGACCACCTGATAACACTGATGGTCATGATGTGAGCTGACTTATTTCATCTGATATTCAGTATTATCTTGGTTATTAAAATAAGGCAATCAAGACCTTACTGACAACTCACAACTCACAACTCACCACTGACAACTGACAACTGACAACTGACAACTCACAACTGACAACTCACCTCTTTTCTTCTATGAAATCAACTACCCTGGAAAACTCCATTCGCCTCTTTGATTACTATAAAGGCCTTGGCGAAAAAGCAATGACTCAAATCAATGACGACGCTCTCTTGTGGACTCCTGACCCCAAGAGTAATAGCATCAGCCTGATCGTCAAACATCTTCATGGTAATATGATATCACGATGGACTGATTTTTTGACCACCGATGGCGAAAAGGAATGGCGGAACCGTGATGAAGAATTTGTTGAAACGATTCGTAGCCGAGAAGAGATCATTTGTTTGTGGAATGAAGGATGGGTCTGTTTGTTCAACACTTTACATTCGTTATCTGAAGATGATCTTTCTAAAACTGTCTACATACGAAATATGGGACAAACAGTCCTTGACGCGATTATGCGGCAATTGGCACATTATGCATATCACATAGGTCAGATAGTGTATCTCGCACGTCAGTTGAAT